>JAYURE010000001.1:0-2504 GCA_043756345.1 Deinococcales bacterium
GTTGCGTTCGCCCATCAAATGCTCGAGCCATTCGCGTGGCGTGACCGGTTCTTTCGCCCACGGGTCGTTGGCTTTTTCCCAGCGGCGCAAGTATTCGCAGGCCAGCCAGAACAGGGTTTTGATCGGTTCATGGTCGATGCTGTTTTCGCTCGAGAGTCGGCGTGTGAATTCGAGCAATGCCGTGTATTCAGTGTCGTTTGTTGGCTCGAACAGTTCATGGCTGAGGGTTTGCCAGGTCTCGAGGGCGCGTTGGTATTGGATCATGCGGGTTTTCCTCCTTGTCTTGATCCCAAGATGCACCTCACGGGCGGGATCGCTCATTCCATTTTGTGTACTCGCGGTGCGTGAAAACGTATTTGATGTACGCGGTTTGATTTTCGTAATTCACGAAGCAGATCACTCGATAGTGGTTTCCGGCCACGTCAAAGATATGTACCGGGTCGCCTTGGTCGTTGCGGGCAACATCCACAACGAAGGCTTGTCGGAGTGAGGCAAAGTGCGGGTGATCGTTGCGGCGCAGGGCGTTGTACCATTCGCGCAGGGCGGTTTCACTTTCGGGGTGTTGCTCGATGAAATCGCGGATGGTGCGTGGCGCGATCACATTCACAAAATTATATTATGTCGATTGGCATAATATGTCAATATCTTGGTTCTATGGTTTTCACCCTCGAGAGGTGGGTTTGCTGGTTCCGGGATTTCCCACCCGAACACCCAACCAACCCCCTCGAGCACTTCTGCTACAATTCCCACCATGACCCGAGCCGAACGCATCACTATTGACCCGAACATTTGTCACGGCAAACCTTGCGTGCGTGGGCTGCGTTACCCGGTCGAACACGTGCTCGAATGGCTCAGTTCCGGCATGACGCATGAGGAAATCCTGGCCGATTATCCAGACTTGGAACGCGAAGACATTTACGCGGTGCTCGAGTTTGCCACGCAACTCAGCCGGGTCAAACGCCTCGAGTTCGCTGGCGCATGAAGTTTCTGGTGGATGCGCAATTGCCGCGTCTTCTAACCGTGCGCTTGAACGGGTTGGGTTTCGATGCGGTTCACACGCTGGACCTGCCGGATCAAAACCGCACGCCTGACCAGAGCATCACCGCAAAGGCCGATCTCGAGAATCGGGTGGTCATCAGCAAAGATGCGGATTTCGTCAATTCGCATTTGATTGTTGGAGCGCCCCGAAAACTCTTGCTTGTTTCGACTGGCAACATCACCAATATTGATCTTCTGGTTTTGCTTGAAACGAATCTCGAGCAGATTGTTTTGTTGTTCACTTCGAGTTATTTTCTGGAATTATCCCGGTCAGCCTTGATTGTTCACGACTGAATTGGTTGATGTGTTTCCCTCGAGAGGTGGGTTTGCTAGTTCCAGGATTTCACACCCGAACACCCAACAAACCCCCTCGAGCATTTCAACCCACGCTCAAACGTTTACGGCATGACCAGCATCACACCGGCTGCCCCATCCGTCTCGAACACATTCAAACTCGAGAGGCTAAGCCGCAACACGGACTCCACCTGCTGCGTGGAACAATTGCCCAACCGCAACCAAATCACTTTCGGTGGGAATCCCAAACGCACGCTCAACTCTGGAAAATCTGCATCTTTCGTGACGATCACGAACCCGTTTGTTTTGGCAAATTCCCAAACCACCAAGTCATCTGCCGCTCCCAAACCATGCGTTGAAACATGGCTCGAGTCTGAAAAAGCATCTTGCAACGCCGTGACCAGTTTGGGTGACAGGTTTTGGTCCAGCAACAACTTCATGCCGCGTGCGCGTTGCTTGCCAGAACCACAACTTCATGCGATTCACGGTCGGCGACATACGCGAAACAGGCGTTCAAATCAGCCTCGGTCAAGTACGGGAAATCCTCGAGAATTTCGGCTCGGGTCATGCCGCCCGCGAATGATGACATCACGTCTTGCACCGTGATTCGCATTCCACGGATGCAGGGTTTGCCGCCGCGTTTGCCTGGTTCAAAAGTGATGATCTCCCGCCAGTTCATGCCCGGATTGTAGCACCGGTTCAACCTCAAACGTTACTGTTCTTTCGCCATTTCAAACGCCGTGTCAATGACAATCAATTTGCCTGCCCGTGCCTGCTTCCGGCTCGCCTCGAGCACTTCTGACAATGACCTGGAATGCTCGAGCACAATCCGTGTCAATTCCTCGTCGTCTTTTGGGTGAATCATGATTGTTTTTCACCTCAAAACGTTCGGCCCGCACAGCCTTGAGTTACTTGCTGCTTGATGCTTCCGTGAAGTACGGGAACAGGTCATCCACCGGCATTGTCCAACCCGGCACGGCAGGTTCCGCACTCGCCTGATCGCCACGCCGAAACATCAAGGCTTGAGATGGTTCACTCGCCCGGTATGCTCGCACCACGTCCACGCTGAGGATGTCCACGTCCCACACGACGAGCGATCCTGCCGCGAAGTAATCTTCGCGTTTTTGTGCAATCTCGAGTTCTGCTCTTAATCCGCAATCGCCTTCGCTGCG
>JAYURE010000002.1:0-2500 GCA_043756345.1 Deinococcales bacterium
GATGCGTACACGTGGCAGCAGGTGATGGAGGGCAAGCTCGAGCCGATTGCGGGCTTGATGCGCGGCAAGTTGAAATTGGCGCGTGGCAACATGGCGGTGCTGGCGCGGTACGTGCTGGCCGCGAAGGAATTGGTGCGCAGTGCCACGCAGGTCGAGACGGAGTTTCCCGGAGCATGATGCGTTTTGAACCTCGAGCCGATCACGCTTTGGGCGTTGAGGTTCAAGCATCGTTCCCGGAACTGGTCAGGCCAGTGTTGATCAGGCTCGAGTCGTATTTATATAGAGCGCATCTATGTATAAAGGTGTGCGCATGAAGGCTGTGATCTTCCAGGATGTCGGTCGCGTCTCGCTCGAGACTGTGCCCGATCCAGAACTGGCCTCGCAGGATGATGTGATTGTGCGCATCACCTGTTGCGCGATTTGCGGTTCGGATTTGCATTTGTTGCACGGTGACATTCCGATGCTACCGGGTGAATCTTGCGGTCACGAATTTTGTGGCGTGATCGAAGAGGTCGGTTCGGGTGTGCAAAAATTCGCGGTCGGTGATCGCGTGGTTGGAACTTTCCACACCGCCTGCGGTTCGTGTCGCGCCTGTGCCCGGGGCGAGTTTCACCTCTGCTCGAGTTCGGGCGTTTTCGGTTACGGCCCCGTCTTCGGTTCGTTGAATGGCACCCAGGCCGAATTCGCCTGCGTGCCGGTGGCCGACGTGAACTTGCGGCACATTCCAGAAAACGTTACGGACGAACAGGCCGTTTTTTGTGGCGATGTCCTGACGACCGCTTACGGTGGCGTGCGCAATGCCGCTGTTACACACGGCGAAACCGTGGCCGTGATCGGTTGCGGTCCAGTCGGTTTGATGGCCGTCTCGAGCGCCTTCGCTTTGGGTGCGGCGCGGGTGATTGCGATTGACCTGCTCGAATCGCGTTGCAAACTTGCGCAATCGATGGGTGCGGTGGCAGTCGTCTCGAGCCTGGAGAATCCAACGCGGCGCATCATGGAGTTAACGAACGGTGAAGGTGTGGATGCGGTGATCGAAGCGGTCGGCGGTCCGAAGACGTTGTTGCTCGCCTTTGAGTTGATTCGTGCTGGTGGCAGAATCTCGGCGGTCGGCATCAGCAATTTCGAGACCTTCGATTATCCGTTGCGTGAGGCCTTGACCAAGGACGTGACGTTTCGCACCGGCTTGGCGAACATCCACCGTGATATCGACAAAACGTTGCAACTCGTGGCTGACGGCAAAATTGATCCGACGGTTGCGGTATCGCATCGACTTTCACTCGAGGATGCGGTCGAGGGCTATCGGCTGTTCGATGCTCGAGAGGCGAATAAAGTCATGCTGATTCCGGGTCTCGTTTCGAGTTTAGCCACAGGTGCCGTGTGATGAAATACCACGCGAAGCACATATCGAAGGTCATGATTTTGAGGAGACGATGATGACAATCGCCGAAACCCCCCGCGTTTTTTCAACCACCGGCACACGACGGTTGAATCAAAATCTTTTACCGATGCGCCTCTGGCACAAGGCCAAGAAGCTCGGTACTTGGGACCCGATGGACATTGATTTCTCGCAGGACAAAAAAGATTGGGATGCCCTCAACGATCTCGAGCGCACGTACCTGCTGCAACTCGCGGCGTTGTACCAGGCTGGCGAGGAATCGGTGACGCTCGACCTGCTGCCACTGATCATGAACGTGGCCAAAGATGGTCGGCTCGAGGAAGAAATGTTCCTGACCAGTTTCTTGTGGGAGGAAGCCAAGCACGTCGAGACCTTCCAGCGTTTCATCACTGAGGTTGCAGGCTCGAGTGCTGAAGACCTCGCGCATTTTCACGTGCCTTCGTATCGCACTATTTTTTATGACGAGTTGCCCAATTCGCTCAATCGTTTGCTGACCGATTCAAGCCCGGTTGCACTCGCCGAGGCTTCGGTCACATACAACATGATCGTCGAAGGCGTCATGGCCGAAACCGGTTATTACGCCTACCACTTGGTGCTCGAGCGTCACGGCATCATGCCGGGAATGCAAAAAGCGATGATGTTGTTCAAGCGTGACGAGTCGCGCCACATCGCCTATGGCGTTTACCTCCTCTCGCGTTTGGTTGCCGAGCATGGCGATCCGGTTTGGCAAGCCATCGAGAATCGCATGAACACCTTATTGCTGCCCGCGATTGCGACGATCAATGAATTCTGGGATCAAACCCTAGAGCGTGGACCGATGCCGTTCGGCTTGCAACTCGAGGAGATCATCGATTTTGCGTTCAATCAATTTCAAAAACGCATCAACCGAATCGAACGAGCGCGAGGCATGGCCCTCGAGCAACTGAACGGTTCTGAATCTGAAGCCCTCGAGCGCGAAGAGGTTGTCTCGTGAAACGCTCGAGCCTATCCATCACCTGCGCTTTTCACTTTTCACTTTTCACTTTTCACTTTTTATTTCTCACCAGCCCTGCCCCACCCTCGGAGCCTGAATTTTGATTCTCTCAAGCACCCTCGATTCTCCTT
>JAYURE010000003.1:0-2491 GCA_043756345.1 Deinococcales bacterium
CCGCAAAACCAAATCTGAAGAGGTCGTTTTCAATCCCAAAAAAACTTGTCCGTTGGCGCTCACCAGCAGCAGCGAAATCAATTTGCAGGACGGCTCGAGCAGCGCCAAGGCCGATTTGAAACGCGGTCGGCGCAACGCGAATGCTGTGGCCTTGGCGAACGGTCAGATTCTGGCGGTTGGCGGAAACGAATTCTGGAACAACCGTGGTGTACAGCAGTTCACGCCAGAACTCTACGATCCGCCAACGAACGCCTGGTCCGATCTGAGTGCGCAAAAAGGAATTCGCAATTACCATTCAACCGCGCTGTTGCTGCCGGACGCAACCGTCTTCTCGGCAGGAGGATTTTACGACCGCAATTTCGATCAGGACCCAAAGAACAATCCGACCGGAGAGGCGAACGCCCGCAACTCCAAAGATGCCGAAGTGTTTTACCCGTCATACTTGTTTAACCCCGACGGTCAACCGGCCTCGAGACCATGGATTCGGGCCGCCCCAAAAACCGTGAAGTATGGGCAGGAATTCCTGATCGGCACGCCCGACGCCGATCAAATCGCGCAGGTCAACCTGATCAAACTTGGTGCGACCACGCACGCATTCGACGCCGATCAGCGCTTGGTCAAAATCGCGTTCACTCGAGGTTCTGAACGCCTTAGCATTCAAGCGCCCAAGAATGGAACGTTCGCGCCGCCCGGACATTACATGCTGTTCATTTTGAACGCGCAGGGCGTACCAAGCGTGGCCCGAATCGTCAAGCTCGAACCGTGACCAAAATCAATACCTGCGTGTAGAACAATGTGAAAGCACAGCAGAGCCATGGAGACATTAAGCTGAAGTCAAGAATTAACCGCTAGCCTATGCGGGTGAATTGCTTCAAAACACATGCACGAACCCTCGGTCTGAGCTTGCTTGGACTGTGCTCGAGCCTGAGCATCGTACTCTCAAACTCGCTAGCTCAAAGCCAAACCAACCTGAGCATCGGTCAAGACAGTTTCGTGTTTGATCGACTCGAAAATTTCAAGGGTTACAGTCCAAACGCGGTCAAACGGGTCGATGGGGCACTGGAATTCATTGGACGAATCAACCGTGTTCTGGCCAAACAAAACATTCAATTGACCGTGGTGATCGTGCCCAGCGTCCGGCGCATCTACCCGGAAAAATTGCCCAGCAGCTTCAAAATCACCGAAGAACTGCAAGGCTTGTACAGCCATGTGTTGGAAAAATTGCGAACCGATGGTGTCTTTTCCCCTGATTTGCAGGCCGCGTTTTTGCAAGCCAAAAGTCGAGCCGGAAACGAATTTCCGTTGTACATGCGCCAAGACAATCACTGGTCCACGGTTGGTGCATTCGAGGCGGCCAAGGTGATTGCAGCAAGCATGGGCGCAAAATGGACCTCGAGCTTGAAAGAATTGCGGGAACACAAATCGAGCTACGAATGGCTCACACCGGTGTTGTACGAAGGAAACTTCTACCGAAACCTGTCCAAAGAAAACCAAATGAAGATCGTGCAAGAACAACTCCGTCCAATCAAATACAACCAACAGGATGCTGGCAATTTACTCGGTGACGACACACCCGGAATCACTTTGGTTGGCACGAGTTTCTCACACCTCAAAGAATTTGCCTTCAGCAACGGACTGGCCCACTTCCTGAAACGTGACGTTTTAAACGCCGCCGAATCCGGCAAAAGCTTTTGGACACCGCTCCTGGATTACCTCTCGAGCGACGCTTACGCCAACACAGCACCCAAAATGCTGATCTGGGAAATCCCCGAAGATCACTTGGCCCCCGGTTATCCGCCGTTCACCTGGGCCGACGAATGGGCCAGACGCCAGTATGCCCTCGAGCTTGCCGCGAACATCAAACCCAACTGCGAGGCTGACGCCATCAAACCGGTCGTTTTCGCCAGCGCCGATTTCAGCGGTGACGCAACCAGCACGCACGTTGACTCGAGCACGAAAGCATCCTTCGTAAAATTCTCGTTTGAAAATCCGATTCGCAACGATCAGTACCTGAGCTTACGTATCACATCCAAAAACACCGAATCGATTGAACTGCAAAGCGAAGGCCCGCAGGTCAAAAAGTACGCGACAAAATTCCTCGGTTATGGAGTTCAGCATCGCCTCAACGTGCCATTGGCAATCTTGAGCGACGGTCAGAATCGAAGTGTGACGGTCAATGTATCGCCAGGAAGTGACCTGACGCTCGAGGGGGCGCACCTGTGCACGATCCCGGCAGAGTTGAACAAATGGGCCAATCCCGGCAAATAAGTACGCAAATGCCGGTGTGAGTGCAACCGGCTCGAGGTCAAAACCAGTAACCAAACACAGGGCAACCGCAAAGTCAGGACTGCTCTGAAAATGGGCTTGGATCGCCATCTATTCCGACTAAATCAAAAACAGCGTGAGAGACGCGAAAGAGTCACCCCCTGCGAAGTAGGGGGTAGCCGCGAATGCGGCGGGGGTCGCGCACGAGCAAGCTCTCGAATGCGTG
>JAYURE010000004.1:0-6854 GCA_043756345.1 Deinococcales bacterium
ATCGGTTCCGGTCCCATTCAAATCGGCCAGGCCGCCGAGTTCGATTACTCCGGCACGCAGGCCGTCAAAGCGCTTAAGAACGCTGGGTACAACGTGATCCTGGTTAATTCCAATCCGGCCACGATCATGACCGATCCCGAACTGGCCGATGCGACCTACCTCGAGCCGTTGACGCTCGAGTACCTGACGAAAATCATTGAACTCGAACGACCCGATGCGCTCTTGCCAACACTTGGGGGTCAGACCGGTCTCAACCGTTCGCTCGAGTTATACGAAACTGGCGTGCTCGAAAAGTACGGTGTCGAATTAATCGGCGCGAACAGTGAAGCGATCAAGAAGGGCGAGGACCGGCAATTGTTCTCGCAGGCGATGGACAAGATCGGTGTCAAAACCGCGCAAGGCAAAACGATTGGCACGCTCGAGGAGGCACTCGAGTTCGTTGCGCACATCGGCTATCCGGCAATCATCCGTCCAAGTTTCACGCTGGGCGGAACGGGCGGCGGTATCGCCTACGACGAGCCCGAACTGCGGCAGATTGTTTCGCAAGGTTTACACGATTCACCGGTGACAACGGTCCTGCTCGAGCGCAGCCTTCTGGGTTGGAAAGAGTTTGAGTTGGAAGTGATGCGTGATCACAACGATACCGTCGTGATCATCACAGGCATCGAGAATTTTGATCCAATGGGTGTTCACACTGGCGACAGCATCACGGTCGCGCCCGCACAGACACTTTCGGACAAGGAATACCAGAATTTGCGCAACATCTCGCAGGCGATCATCCGCGAGATCGGCGTGGACACGGGTGGCAGCAACATTCAGTTTGCAATCAACCCGGACAATGGCGATGTGATCGTGATTGAGATGAATCCTCGCGTCTCGCGGTCTTCGGCGCTGGCTTCAAAGGCAACCGGTTTTCCGATTGCGAAGATCGCGGCACTCTTGGCGGTCGGTTATCAACTCGACGAATTGCCGAACGATATTACTCGAGTGACCCCGGCCAGTTTCGAGCCGAGCATCGATTACGTGGTCACGAAAATTCCGCGTTTTGCCTTCGAGAAGTTTCCTGGAACGCCAGAACGTCTCGGCACGCAGATGCGTTCTGTCGGCGAGGTCATGGCGATTGGGCGGACTTTCAAAGAATCGTTTATGAAGGCATTGCGCTCGCTCGAGACGGACGTGCGCGGAACATTTGAAAGTATGTCGCAAGCCGAACTCGAGACGCTGCTCGAACCGACACCGAAACGATTCTTGGCGGTACTCGAGTTGTTGCGGCGCGGCAGCAGCATCGAATTCTTGTTCGAGAAAACCGCGATTGACCGTTGGTTTTTGGCGCAACTCGAGGAGATCGTCGCGGTCGAAAAAGAGATCGGCACGCTCGAGCCGGTCGAAGCGTGGAAGTACGAAATCTGGCGCGAGATTAAACGCACTGGATTGTCCGATGCACGAATCGGCGAACTGGTCGGCAAAACCGAACTCAAGATTCGCGGCTTGCGCAAAGCTGCGAAAGCCACACCGGTTTACAAAACGGTCGATACTTGCGCCGCCGAGTTCGAGGCATACACGCCGTACCATTACTCGAGTTACGAGTGGGAGGACGAGGTTCGTCCGACCGACAAGCAGAAGGTCATCATTCTGGGTTCCGGTCCGAACCGCATCGGGCAGGGCGTCGAGTTCGATTACGCCACCGTACACGCGGTCTGGGCCTTGCGTGACGCCGGGTACGAAACGATCATGATCAACTCCAACCCGGAGACGGTCAGCACCGATTACGACACCGCAGATCGCCTGTACTTCGAGCCGCTGACCTTCGAGGATGTCATGAACATCGTCGATCACGAGAAGCCAATCGGTGTGATCGTGCAACTCGGTGGGCAAACGCCACTGAAATTGGCCAAAGCGCTCGAGGCTGCCGGAGCCCCAATCATCGGTACGAGTCCAACCGCGATTCACCGCGCCGAGGACCGGCTCGAGTTCAATCAACTCTGTGACCGGTTGGGGATTCCGCAACCCAAAGGCGTGATCGCACAGAACGCGCTCGAGGCCTTGACACTCGCCAAGGATTTGGGCTTCCCGCTGATGGCCCGTCCGAGTTACGTGCTCGGTGGTCGCGCCATGCGCGTGGTGCATTCTCAAACCGAACTCGAGACGTATTTGACCGAGGTGTATTCGAGCGTTGAGGGCAAGCCGAGTATTTTGTTGGATCAATTTCTCGAGGGCGCACTGGAACTCGATGTCGATTGCCTCAGCGACGGTCATCGCGTCGTGGTCGCGGGCGTGATGGAACACATCGAGGCGGCAGGCATTCACTCCGGCGACAGTGCCTGTGTGCTTCCAACGATTCACCTCGAGCCGGATGTACTCAGGACCGTGCATGAATATACAACCCGTCTTGCCGAAGAGATCGGCGTGCTTGGACTGATGAACGTCCAATACGCGATTCAAGCTGGCACCGTCTACGTGCTCGAGGCCAACCCTCGCGCCTCGAGAACCGTGCCGTTCGTCTCAAAAGCCATCGGGCATCCGCTCGCCAAGTACGCCGCGCTGATTGCGGTCGGCAAGACGCTCGAGGATCTGAACTTCACGCTCGCGCCGATTCCAACGCATTACAGCGCCAAAGAGGTTCACCTGCCGTTCCTGAAATTCCCCGGTGTGATCCCAATTCTTGGGCCAGAAATGAAATCCACCGGTGAAAGCATGGGCATCGATGCCGACCCGTACCTGGCGTACTTTCGTTCGCAGATCGGTGCGAATGTCAAACTGCCATTGACCGGCAAAGCCACCCTGATCGGACCCGGCCTAGAGAAAGTAGCACAAAGTCTGGCCTCGAGCGGCTGGATGGTTGAAATGCAAGCCAGCGCCAACCTCGAGTCGAATCTACCGGACCTGCTGATCGATGTAACAGGCTCCAGGAAGCTGCGTCACGCCCTGGAGAACAACGTCGCTTACTACACGACACCGGAAGCCGCGACCTGGATTGCCGAGGCGCTCAAACGGGCTCAAGGCTCGAGTTTAGATGTTAAAAGCGTTCAACGCTGGCTGGCCTGATTCAATAAACGCGCAAGATTTTCGCCACGCTCGGTACGCTGTTGGCGTTCAAACCAAAAAGCATGTAAAACCCTGGCGGCGCGAGGTTCGCGTTCGCCGGGGCTTTGAGCGTGAACTGCCCCGCCGCATCGCGTTTGAACTCGAGGCGCATGAACCGCTGATCCAAATTCGTGCTGTGCGTCACGCTCGAGTTTCGGATCAGGCTGAACTGCTTGACTTCATCGCTCGCCTTGACTGTGAATTCCGAACCGTAACGAACCTCGCCCGGCACAAGCTCGAGTTTCGGACGTTCGCCCTGAAACAAATACGCAGGACTGAAGATTTCCACATCGGGATGGTTGACACCGCAATCGCCACACAATCCGCCGCCACCGGAGAGAACACGACCATCTGGCAGCAGCAACGCCATCGAATGATACGCCCGAGGCACCCGCATGGCCGCCATTGTCGTCCACGTCTCGAGTTTTGGATCGAAGAGTTCTGGCGTCATGATCGCGTTTGAATCATCAAAACCCTTGCCGTGCGGCACGCCACCAACCACCAGCACTTGACCGTTCGGCAGGGCCACACCATTGGCGTAGGCTCGAGCAGATTTCATCGGAGGTAGCTTTCTGGTGCTCACAGCGGTATTGATCTCGGTCAAATACGCATTTTTACTCGAGGCTGACTGCAACGAACCCACCTCGTTGTAATTGGGATTTCCACCCACGGACAAGATCTTGCCCGGCTCGAACATGACCGTAACGTTGTTTGTGGCGTAAGCGTCATCGCCACGTTTGCCCGCAAAACTGCTCGAGCCATTGCCGCTCAGGTCGTACCAAAGCATGTTTGCTGTTGGACCGGCAACAAACAATTTGCCGTTCGGGGCCACGAACATTCGCGGGTGCTGTTCGGCCCGCGAGAGGTGCGTGGTGCTCACACCATCAAACAACGCTTGAGTGCGGGCCTCCGAAAGAATCTGCCATACCGAGCCGTTCCAGCGTTCGCCCGCCTCGACAATCGTGCTCGGATCGCCACCGCTGGCGGTGATGCCACCAAGCGTGAAGACTTGACCGTTCGAGAGTGTGACGCTGGAGTTGTACCAGCGTTTGCGATTCATGTTTCCAGAGTTCGTCCAAGCATTATTCGCACTCGAGTAAACACTGGTTGTACTGATGTACGGGCCTCCACCATTGACCAGCAATCGACCATCAGAAAGCAAGGCCGTGCCGGGGCAAAACATGTCGTGTGTCGTTTCGGTCACAAGCCGTTCCGAAACCGAATCATCGTTGGGATCGAATGTGGCCGTAAAGGTTTTGTTGCGTTGAGCCGTATCGCCCGAAAACGCAAATCTGTCCCAGCTTGACCACGTCACAACCTTGCCGTTGGGCATCAAGGCAGCCGAAATGGGCACAATCGGGAACTCGAGCACCGCACCCCATTTGCCTTTGGGTTCACTCGAGACGATTGGAGGCTGATCTGTACCGGGTTTAACGTCACCCATTGTTTCGGTTGTCGCACTGTTGTTGCAGGCCATCAGTGCCAACATCAATCCCGCCGCACCGATCAAACGAGCCTGAGAGCGCAAGTTCTGCATGCTTTATGTTCTAACAGTTTCAGATCAAGCCAGGACCAAATCCAACTCACATCTCGAGCCTGGTTCCACTACGTCATCTGGCCGACTTGACACCCGTTTCAGACGCGCTACACTGACTTCAGCCACTCCACTCGAGGATGGTCTTGTCGGGGGCGAATTGGTTTCGACAGGGATCACTGAAGGTGAGGTTGCGAGCCGAGGATGGTGGTTGGCCTCGTAAAAATTCCACCAAAGCCTTAACTGGCAACGTTACCAAAGTTGACTTCGGTCAACTCCAACTCGCTGCTTAATCCCAGCGAACGCCGCGCAGAAGCCCCGCCATTGGCGTCTGCCCCGCGTAACCAATAATGGCTAGCTCCGGCGATACCTCATAACCAAGGGCGAAATAAATGAGGAGTGACTTCGAGACATCCGGTCTCAGGGAGTGCTCGAGGTCGAGATCAAATCTGAGACTATGCTCGTAGACGCCCACCGGACGGGTTTTTGGACGCGAGTTCGACCCTCGCCGCCTCCACCACCAGAAGAAGAACGCCGCGACCAACGGCGTTCTTCGCTTTTCAAGGCCAGGTCAAAGGTAAAAGCGGAAAGGTAAAAGAAAGGGCCAGTTGCTCAAGATCGTCTGGGTTTACTTTTCCCTTTGACCTTTTCACTTTCACCTGGGGTTTTACTCGCAAGGTTTGCTGTCATCCGCAAACACGCTCAATGGCGCGTCTGCCGTGCCTTTGGCCGTCCCGAACGTCACGACCACATCGTTCGTCTCGAGGTTGTACTCAATGCGTTCGCCACGAACCTCACCGATTTGCTTGCCGCTCGCGTCGGTTTGAATGCTGACGGCTGGCTTGCCGAACAGGATGGCGAGGTTGCGTTTGTCGTTGTATTCAACTTTGCTGGCGCTCGAGTTTCGACATTTGGATTTCAAAACGACATTTCCCTCGAGAAAGGTTTTTTCGCCATCAACATCGACCGTGATTTTCTCGCTCGTGCCGGTTAACTTGTCGTTCTTTTGCGGACGTTCAAAAATGATTGGCCCCGCGATGATGGCGATGCCGGTTTCCTGACTGTAATCAAGTCTCGAGCCGGTCAGTCTGGTTTTGCCTTGTTCAACAAAAACCGTGCCCGGTTTTGGGTCAGGTTTGACGACTGGAAGACAAACCGTATCATCTTTGGATTCGACTGCCGTACCCGCATACGCCTCGAGTTGTCCATCACCATCTTCTTTTTTGGTAATGAATGCGATTGGTGCTTTGACGATGTTTTTGTCAATCGTGATGTGGATCAGGTACGGGGATTCATCAAGGTAGACGGCTCGAGTCTGCCGGTCCTTGTCCTCATCTTTGGGATTGCAAAAGATGACCAAGCCCTTGGAATTCGGACCATATTTGATGGCAATGATTTTCTTATCCTTGCGGGTCAATTCGGTCGTTGCCGGGAACTCCTCGAATGGGATTTCAGGATTGACCGTTGGGCTCGAGGGCGTGGCGGGAGTTGCTGGAGTCGGTTCGGTCGGCGCTGGCTGGGTGGGCTCGGGTTGAACTGGCTGTTCCGGGTCTGTCGTCTGAGAATGCACCAAAGCGCCCCCGAGCAGGCTCAAAAGAACCAACCCGAGGGTACTCGAGCGACGAATTGCAGTTCGCCAATTTCGCTGATCCCTCATTGCTCAACGCCCATGACCTAACCTTACTTGCTGCTTGGGCATTTGAACTTCTCGAGCGGCACGGCAAAGGCACTGCCCAATTTCACTTGCGAAAGTTTCGTGTTGTTGACAATCGTCGAACCGCTGACGACCGTACCGTCTTTTTTGTTGACGTTCTTGGCGGGCCGACCGCTGACGTAAGCAATTTCTTTCTCGTCGTCGTAGTACAACGTGTCTCCCGTGGTGGTATTATTCCCAGAAATCAGTGTCACCGCACCAATCGCGTACAGCAGGTTGGTTTCGGTCAGGACTCGAGATTCTTTGGAGACAATCGTCAGTTTACTCTGACCCTCTTTTTTAGGTTCACGCACCAAAGACACGCTTTTGCTTCCGGTCAGGCAGGCGAGGTTGGCTTTCTCGTCAAACACGATTTTATCGCTCGAGCCCGATTGCTTACCGTTTTGAAGTTTCACATTGCCTTCGCTGGTCGAAACATCGGTGTCCACATCAAAAGTTGATGTTGCCGAGGTGATGACTACATCTTCTTCACCGGCTTTTTCTGGTTTTTGCACCACATTCGTTGGACCTGCGAGCACGCCC
>JAYURE010000005.1:0-2482 GCA_043756345.1 Deinococcales bacterium
GCCAATCGCGCCGAAGATGCGCCCGTAGCCGCGCAACTCGTGGATGCCCATGGTGCTCATGACTTTTTCGACACCTTTGGTCAGGCCACCCACCAACTTGCCCGCCGTTTCGGTGTCGCCACCGGCGAACATTTGCAGCATCAACCACGGCTCAACCGCCTCGGCCCCAAGCCCAAGCAGGACCATGACATCGTGCAAGTTGCGCACCGCACCGCTCGAGACGGCGATGCTGGTCAGACGGCGGTACGACACGCCGACCGGAGATTTCGCCTCGAGCACCGCGTTCGCCTCGGCCACACACAACGATGGATCGACCGGAAGATTTCCAGAACGGTAAACCAGACGATCCTCGAGCACGATCAGTTCCGCACCAGATTCGGCGGCGGCCAGCACCTCGGCGCGAATGCGATCCAAGGCGTTCTCGAGCGGTTCGGGGAATCCACTCGTGACGTGCGCCTCCATCTTGACGCGCACGGTTTTCAGGTGACTCTCGAGTTCCGGCAATGTCATCGTGCCGTACTTCGCGGCGGTCACAGAATCCATCGGAATGATCGGCGTGATCAACTCGCAGACTTTTCCGCCATGCTCGCCATCCGGCAGGGCGCGACGACCGAGCACGGCGCGGGTCGAGAACTGTTCGATCTCGCGCTCACGGTCAATCGCCGGGTTGGTGACGACCGCGACGGTCTCTTTCATAAATTCCGAGAGGTTCGGTTTCGGATCGCGCAGCGCCGCCAACGGACCATCGAAGCCCAGGCTCGAGATCGGTTCGACACCGCGTTCGGCCAGGGTTTTGACGTACTCCTCGTCCCATTTTTCCCACCCGAATGCGGCTGGTGCGGCGGCGCTGGGCTGGTGCGTTTCGGGATCGAATTCCGGCATGTGCGTCGGACGTTCGAGCGGCCCGTTGATGTGCGCCCTGGCACCAATGTTGACCGCCTCACGGTTGTGGATGCGCTCGAGCAGCAGGCGTTGCGATTCGTGATGCGGCATCGGTTGAATGCCACCGCTGCGGATTTGCACGCTCATCTTTTCGCCCGGAGCCAACGGACGCGGATCGGAAACGAACGCGCCCAACGGCAGCACGCCGCGCTCAGAGGACCAGAAGAATTCCTTCTCGGTTTCACCGAACCACAGTGGACGCAAACCCAACGCATCGACGCTGAAGCAGCACTCGTTACCGTGCCGAAGCACCAACGCCGCCGGACCCTGCGCCAGTGGCCCGAGCGATTGGCGCAAACCCATGTACGTGTCTTGCAGGGCGGGTGAAAACGTCTTGATCTCGCCGAGCACCGGAGGCTGTGCCGTCTCGAGCGCCTCGAGCAAAGACAGACCGTAGCCGTTGATCAAACCCTCGAGAATCCGGTTCAAATCCTGGCTGTCGCTGCCGCTGGTCAGGGGAATGCTCAGGCTTTCACCCTCGCGGCGCAGGCGTTCAATCGTGTTGATTTCGCCGTTGTGACCCAACAAACTGAACGGCTGGACCTGTTCAAACGTGCTCATGGTGTTGGTGCTGTAACGGTTGTGGCCAATCGTCGCGGTGCTCTCGAAATCTGGACGGCGCAATTCTGGGTAGTACCGATCCAGGATCTCGGCGCTGCCACGAACCTTGTAGACGACCGTGTGCGTGCTCATCGAAACGACGTGCGTCGGCGTGGCCTTCTCGAGTTCGAGCGCCAGACGGTAGAGGCTGACGTGACGTTCGGCATCGGTTGCGCCAGACACAACTCCGGCGACCTGATAGAAGATTGGTTCGGACAAACCAGCCACCGGCCCAAGCACCGTTGAATGCGTTTGAGCCCGACGCTCATGCACGATTCGCACGCCAAAGCGACCGGCTCGAGCACGCAAATGATCCAGCACATCTCGAGGATTGACCGACACCGGAATGAAGTAATGCCCGACAAAGAAGCCAGTCTCATCGACCGTGGCAGCCTCGAGCCCAGCCGATGTGAGCCATTCGCGCCAAAGCTTGCGCGGAATGTCGGTCTGGATGCCGCAACCGTCGCCCTCGCCGCGCACCTCGCCCGAACGGTGCGCCATCTGCACCAAGGCCGCGATCCCACGTTTGACATTCCCATGCGTCGGCGTGCCGGTCTTGCGAATCGTGCCGATGATGCCGCACGCATCGTGCCCAATCGGTTCGCGCAGTGCGCCCGGAATGATCTTCTCGAGCCGTTCGCGTTCGGCCTTGCGGAACGTGCTTTCACGGCGGTTGCGCAGGGCTGGATCAATTTGGACTGGATCGGGCTTGTGCATCGTGTGACCTCCTGAACAGCAATTGGACCAAACGGCGAGGCGGAAAGGATAGATAACGTGGAATCTCTCGAGGTTTCCAGGTGAAACGCCGAACGAGAGAAAAGGTGCGTGAGTATACGAAAATGAAGAATGGACAGTCAACGGAGGTTTGACCCGCGCCAGCACGGGAAAAACGACCCCTCGAGCCAGAAAATCCCGAAGTTCACTTGTAGCAAGAATGCAC
>JAYURE010000006.1:0-21338 GCA_043756345.1 Deinococcales bacterium
GTGATTTACACCACCAACCGCCGCCTCTGGGAACATGACGAAAAATTTCTCGAGCGCCTCAAAGCCATGACCTGCATTGGCATCGACATGGAAACTGCAACGGTCTTTATTGTCGGGCATCACAACCAGATCGCTCGAGGAGCATTGCTTCTGGTTTCGGACGTGCCGATCACGCCAGATGGCGTCAAAACCGAAGCCTCCGACCGGGTTGTGACGCAGAACTGGGCAGAGGTTCATCTGGATTTGGGCATTGAGGCGATGACGGAAATCGGCAAGAGTGGCGAGCAGATCAAGCATTTCACGTACTGAGGGCAGCGATGGGCAACACAAGCGATGAGCAGTGAGGTAACGCCTGGCTCGAGGATTTAATTCGCATTCATGGCTTGCCAGACGAGCACGCAGGCAATCACGCCTCGAGCCCACCATGCGAGGGTTCGCAACCAGTTCGACTGCACCAAGATTTCGTAGGCGCGTTGGTTGAAACCGCTCGAGAGAATGCCGTGTTGTGGTACTTGCAAAAATGCGGTTGAAAACCAGACGACTCCCAGCAATCCCGCGCCGATCCAGGCCAGCCAACTTCCGGGACGCTCGATCAGCAACCCGAGCACGCAGGCCGCCTCGAGCAGCATCGCTGGACCAACCACGAGCGTGATCAGGTTCGTGTGGGCATTCTCGTAAGCGGCAAACTGATCTCGGCCAACCATGTTGAGCAACGGGTAATGCACGATTTGCACCATGGCAATCACACCGCACATAAACAGCGTCGCAGCGGCGTGTAGCAAAACCAGCAATCTCGGATCAAGCATGGCTCGAGGTTACAGGTTGGGCAGGCTCACGTTTTGGTGTGCAAGCTCAGTTCGGCAACGGCAGGTGAAAGCGAAAAGGTGAAAGGCCAAAGTAAACCCCGAGCATCTGGGTCTTCCTTTTCCCTTTCCACTTTGACCTTTTCCCTGGGTTTTTACGCGACCAGGCTTTTCCCGGCACGTCCACCAAGGCTTTCAAACCTCGAGACGGCTCGGGCATCTTTGGCAATCTCGAGCATTTCTGGGTGCGAATCGTCGGCGTAGTACGCCAAGGCGGTCAAGCCTTCGCTGAAGACCTCGAAGCTGAGACCCGTCACGGGCAACTCGACGGTTAAGGTCACATCATTGTCCTCGTCGAGCGCGAATTTGGCGAGGTTCATCTCGCGGTTGAAGTACAGCATCGCCTCGTAAGTGTGGTTACGACACTCGCGGTCTTCGGGTGCGGGCACAAATGGCGTGATAGTCATGTACAACCACGTGTCGGTCAGGCGCAAGAAGATCGTGAAGAACGAGTGATCGCCACGGAAACCGGTGCGCCAAACGCCTGGGCCGAGCGTCTCGAAAGTCCAGCCGTACTCGCTGAAGTACCCTTCAACGGTGTCTGCCGTGACCGAACGGCGTGAGGTGGAAACGTCTGCGTTCACCAAAGCATCATACGGGGCAAGCCTGAAGATGCCAACAATGAGCAGAACAAAACTTTAGAGGACAGGCTGGAGTTTGATGTCTTGCGAGTAGAGCGCCGAACCATCAAACTGCACCATTCGACTGCCGCTCAGGTCGCCCGCATCCTCGAGATTGTTCTGGTTCGTATCAATCAGCACGCGCACGGTGTAGGTTCCGGCGGGCAAATCTTTGAGGCTGTACGCGCCAATGCCCAGGTCAGAGAAAGTGCTGTGTTCGCTTCTCGAGAATCCGTTTTCACTGCTGACAGTGACGGTCATTGGTGTGCCCTGACCAGCCTGATTGCCTGGCTCGAGCGCGAGGTCGGCCCGGACGAGGCCCGCTCCGAATTCACGGTCTTGGCCCGCGTCTCCAAGGTCAGTGGCGGTCTCGAGCAGTTGGGCAAAAACCTGATCAGAACTGCTGGTGCCTTGCGCGAACAAGAGCGCAGCGACTCCAGCAACTGTTGGGGCACTAAACGATGTGCCGCTCATGGTGGTGATTCGCCCATCGGTGATGGTTAAAACGCGATTGCCGGGCGCAACCAAATCCAGACCCGCACCGTGCGAGGAAAAACTCGAGCGCTTACGGTCATCGTTGATGCTGCCGACCGCGAGCGCATCCGGGTTCGAGGCTGGATAGCAGATGTTGCTGCTGCCGTCGTTGCCGCTGGCGGCAATCACCAGCACACCCGCTTCGGCAGCGTGACGCAATGCGGCATCCAATACGGCGTTTCTGGCATTAGTCACGCAATGCCGTGTACCATCGGCGGCGTTGCTTTCAATCCCGAGCGAGATGTTCGCCACCCGAGCACCAATTGAAATGGCCGTCTCGAGCCCGGCTGCGATGGTTTCGGTGCTGGCCCGCCCATCGTCACCAAAGACTTTGATTGGCACAACCCGGACGCTCTCGCTGGCGATTCCGGCGATACCGGTCGAGTTGTTCGTGGCGGCGGCAATCACGCTGGCGACGGCAGACCCGTGCGATTTTTGCGTGGCTCGAGGGTCATTGTCACGGTCGGCGGAATCCAAGTAATGGCCTGGAGGAGGTGTTGGCAGGTCGATGCGGTTGGTCATGTCGAACAGGCTGGCATCGTAACCATCGTCGAGCACCGCAACGAGCACTTGACGGGTGTTCACCTGACGGGTGGTGATGTTGTTTTGCCAGGCGCGTGGCAGTCCGATCAGGCGCAGGTTGGCTTGCAACGCAAATTCTGGGTCGTTCGGGCCGGAGGCATCCATCGGAGCTTGAGTCTCGAGTGTTCCGAGTTTACTGGTCTGTTTGCTGGTCTGATCCCCTTGCATTGGCGCGTCGAGAAACCCGGCGGCGGTCTGTTCGGGAATGGATTTCAGGTTTCGCGCCTCGAGTTGGTTGCTGGCCATAAAAATCCGTCCGCTCAGTTCGTGATTCCCGAGAATCGCCGGATTGCTGGCGTTCGGTAAATCGGTGGCGCAGGCCATCAAGGTCAGGCTGAGCAGGGGAAGGAGCACAACTTTCACACGGGCAGGTTAGGAAATGAACTCTTACTTTCCTCTGACAATATCGCTGGTGAATACCGGATGATTTTCATTTTCACCGACTCGAGCCAGAAAGCGGTTGTATCCCTCGAGGCTGAAACGCATCCTGGCATTGAGGCTCAAAGTGATTTGATTTAACTGGCACGACTTGCCCTGACCGAATCGAAGGCTCGAGCGGCACGCCCGCGCCGGTCCCGAATTTGGGCTTCAAACTCGAGTTTTGAGACTCCACAATGCACCAATTCTGGTTCATTCGCGGCATTTGGTAGCGGTCGTAGAAACCATCTGGCACTACTGTCTCGGGGCAATAGTGCGCCTAGGCTACTGGCAATAGACAACCTCGAGTTGCGGCGTTTCGTTCAGGGCTTTTCATGCCCGATTTGGTTTGTGAAATCGTTTCGGTTTGTGTCTCAGGTTGTGTCTTAGACGGTCTTTAACCCGATTTCATGCAAGCTTCTTTTTCTGGGCGTACAATTTCAAACATCCCGCCTGAGAGGTCAGCGGCGCAAGACAGTTCACCGTTTCATCCCGCATAGGCACAGTTCAGGTCTGAGGACCCGGTGATTCAAACTCGAGAGCAGTCCAGGCCAGATTCCAACCCGCGCAGGGCATCTGGATCGAAGTTGAACATGGTCCCACAGAGCATCACCGAAAAGCATTAGCGCACGACTGAAGGAGTCGAATCATGCCAAGCCAACACCAACCACCACAACTTGAACGTGCCCTGTCAGCGCTCGAAACCAGCGAAGCGCTTGTACTGCGATTGCGCACAGGTTTGGTCGATGGGCACCGCCACAGCCTTTTAGAGGTTGGTGAATTCCTGGGTGCGACCCGCACCGAAGCACGTTCGCTCGAGTGGTCCGGTTGGCAGAAACTCGAGGCCCGAGCCCGAGGCGACCGTGAATCGTTGGTGGCATTGCGCTATTTGCTGGGCCGCACCAGAACCTCGTACCGTTCTGACCACGTTCTGAATTAAATCGTTCTAAATTAGAACCTGAATTAAAATTGTTTTCTCGAGGTCAAGGCTGGGGTTGGCAAACGCCAATCCCGGTTTTGTTGTCGGCCCGCACCAGCAAAGTCTCCCCTGGGTCCCAATGATCCGAGAGATAAAATTTCCGCCCACCCTGAATGGCGCAAAAATCGCGTTCTACACGCATTTTTAAGTGTTCTTGACAACCGTAATCGCAAAGGCTTATCTTCTTCCGTAAGCGTTTACGAAAATCATGGTCTTGAGCGAACACTGTCTCAGGTTGGCTCGAGATTGAACCATGAGAACGCAGATCACCCAGGAGGACGTATGTTGAAACGTTACGCATTGCTCGCCGGAGCCGCCGCGCTCCCCTTCACCCTTGCTCTCGCACAAGGCACCAAAACCGTCAATATCCTTGGCGCTTTCGGTGGCGGCGAAGCCAAGACCTTCCAAGCCGTGATTGACGCATTCGAGGCCAAAAACCCCGGCATCAAAGTCAATTACAGCACCAGCCCAGATTTCAACACGGTTTTGAACGTTCGCGTTCAAAGCGGCGACTACCCGGACATTGCCGCATTGCCACAACCAGGCGTCGTCCGTGATTACGCCGCCCAAGGCGTGCTCGCACCAGTGTCCGGTGGAACCCTGAACCTGATCCAAAAGAACTACTCGAGGGCCTGGGCGCAACTCGGCAAAGGCAGCGACGGCAAAGTCTACGGCGTCTTCCACCGCGTTAACGTCAAAGGTTTGGTTTTCTACAACAAGCCAGCGTTCGAGGCTGCCGGGTACAAAGTTCCAAAAACCTGGAACGAACTGAACGCCTTGACCAAAGAAATGGAAGCCAGCAAAGGCTCACCATGGTGCGTCGGCATGGAATCCGGCGGTGCAACCGGTTGGGTCGCCACCGATTGGCTCGAGAACATCATGTTGCGCACGCAACCAACCAGCGTTTACGACCAGTGGATCACCGGTAAGGTCAACTTCGATTCCCCAGAAGTCCGCAACGCCTTCAAAATCGTTGATGGCATCTGGAACAACCCGAAAGCCGTTTACGGTGGTCGCCAAGCGATTGCCGCAACCAGCTTCCTCGATTCGGCCAAGGGCCTGTTCAGCAACCCAGCGCAATGCTGGTTGCACATGCAGGGCAGCTTCGCCACGGCATTCATGCAGGAAGCCATCCAGAAGAACTTGGACGCCAACGTTGGTGTCTTCGTTCTGCCAATGATCAACACCAAGCTTCCTCAGACCCTCGAGGTTGGCGGCGATCAATTCGTGATGTTCAAAGGCAAGAACCGCCCAGAAGTCCAGAAGTTCATGAGCTTCTTGGCGACCGGCGCGAGCGCTGACCCATGGATCAAGCAGGGCGGCGGTCTGTTCCCGCACAAGGACCAGAACGTGGACTTGTACCCAACCAAGCTCGAGAGCAGCTTCGCCAAGATCATCCTGGGAGCCAAGGCTGCACGCTTTGATGCCTCGGACGCGATGCCATCGGCTGTCAACCAGGCTTTCTGGAAGGGCACGACCGATTGGGTCACAGGCACGAGCCTTGATCAGGTCCTCAAGGACATCGACGCAGCGTACAAGAAGTAAGACAAATCAGTTCAACCGGAGGCGGGATTTCTTTCCCGCCTCCAATCATTCAAACCCGGGCATCCCTGACCGAAACACACCGCACGAGAACCGTTAAGTATCCGGGATGAAACAACTTCCGGGTTTGATCTCGAGAAACTTTGTTGTACTGCAAGTTGTTGGTTTGGAAATCGGGAAGTTATTTCAAGTCCTAAGCTCGAGAGTTCAAACCGATAAGCATTGCTCGAGATCCCAAAAACTGAGATACTTTTTTGACCACTCAATTTTATTTTTGACTCACCCTCAGCAGCGAAGCAATCAGCAACACAGCCAAGGAGAGCCGCGTGACCAATTCGACCATGCCGTACAAACCCCAACCGGAACCAACACAAACCGGAAA
Source organism: Deinococcales bacterium (assembly GCA_043756345.1). Taxonomy (GTDB): domain Bacteria; phylum Deinococcota; class Deinococci; order Deinococcales; family JAAFIG01; genus JANOWZ01. The sequence goes on from JAYURE010000006.1 coordinate 5,920, forward strand.
ACTGATTGGCCTGATCCTGGCATTGATCATCACGCTCGAGGTGTATCGGCGCGTGTTCTTGTTCCTGCGTGACGGCACCGACAATCCTTGGGTGATGTTCGCGGTGTCGCTTTTGTGGGGCATCGGAGGAGTCTGGTTTTTATTCGTACTGACCAGTTCAATCGTCGAATTGTTCCCGATCAAATGGCGCACTCGAGTCATGCCGTGGGTCTTCGTTGCGCCCGCGTTGGCCTTCGTTTTTTACTACCTGCTGATCCCAACCTTCCGCACGATTTTCTTTAGTTTTTACGATGCGACTTCGGTTAAATTTATTGGTTTTGAAAATTACCAGTACGCCTTCACCAGCCCGGCGATGCTCGAGTCGTTTCGCAACAACCTTGCGTGGCTCGTCTTCGGTGGCGGCCTGAGCGTGGTGCTCGGATTGTTCATTGCGGCGCTCTCAGATCGCACCCGACCCGGCTTTGAAGTCACCGTCAAAACCCTTGTCTTCTTGCCGATGGCGATCAGCATGATCAGCGCCTCGGCGATCTGGCGCTTGATGTACGCCTACAATCCCGGCCCGGCAGAGACTCAGATCGGATTGCTGAACGCACTTCAAATGGCATTGGGTGGACAGAATTCGATCCCCTGGATGCTCAGCAAGGGCCTGAACACCTACCTGCTGATCGTGATTCTGATTTGGATGCAAACCGGTTTCGCTGTCGTCGTTTTCTCTGCCGCGATCAAAGGCGTGCCATCAGAAATGCTCGAGGCCGCACGGATTGATGGGGCGACCGAAGTGCAAAGTTTCTTCAAAATCACTGTACCCGTGATTCAAAGCACGATTGTCGCGGTTTCGACCACGATTTTGATTGGCACACTGAAAGTCTTCGATATCGTTTTCGGCATGACCGGCGGAAATTTCGGCACACAAATCATCGCCAACGAGCAATACGTGCAGACCTTCCGCAACTTCGATTACGGACGCGGTTCCGCCGTCGCCATCGTGCTTTTGCTGGCCGTGCTGCCAGTCGTTTATTACAACATTCGAGATTTCGCCAAGGACGCGAAGTTCTAACACCCAGGCGAAAGGCAAAGGGCGAAAGGAAGGTCAAAAACTCGAGCCTCGAGCCACACTTTGAACTTTCCACTTTGAACTTTCCACCCTGTCTTCCCACCGATTTGCAAGGAGCCCGCCCATGGTTGCCAACAAACTCAACCCACTCTCTCGAGTTCTGATTTACGGCGTGCTGATTTTGGTCGCCGCCTTCTGGACGATCCCGACACTCGGCTTATTGATCACTTCAATTCGCGTTCCTGATGATGTTGCCGCGAGCGGCTGGTGGACGGTCTTCGCGGGCAAAGCCAATTTCACGCTGCAAAATTACGTCTCGGTTCTCGGCACGGATGGCGTGGACTCGAGCAACGCGGCGGCCAGCAACAACCTCGGGCAAGCATTTTTGAACACGATCATCATGGCAGTTCCAAGCACGGTGATTCCGATTTTCCTCGCGGCCCTCGCCGCTTACGGTTTCGCCTGGATGAGCTTTCCGGGTCGCAAACTGTTGTTCATGGTGCTCGTGGCCTTGCTGGTGATTCCGTTGCAGATGTCGTTGATTCCGATTCTGCGCGATTACCGCGTCTTGGGTTTGAACGGAACCTTCTTGGGTGTCTGGTTGGCGAACACCGGGTTCGGGCTGTCGCTCGCCACATACTTGCTGTACAACTACATCGTCACGCTTCCTCGAGAAGTGTTTGAATCGGCGGTCGTGGATGGTGCGTCGCATCCGGTGATTTTCACGAAATTGGTCGTGCCGCTCTCGGTGCCAGCCTTCGCTTCGTTTGCGATTTTTCAATTCCTCTGGTGCTGGAACGGCATCCTGATTCCGCTGGTGTTCTTGGGCGACAAACCAGGATTGGTGGTATTGCCGCAACGCATTTTGCAGATGCTCGGCACGTATGCCGCAAACTGGACGATCACCACTGCGGGCGCATTCGTTTCGATGGCGCTACCGCTGTTCGTCTTTGTCGCCTTCCAACGTTACTTCGTGCGCGGCATGATGGCAGGCAGCGTCAAGGGATAAGCCTGTGATCTCGAGCCTGTGATCTCGAGCCTATGATCAGGTTTTGCTTACGAACACAGAAAATTCGATACGATGAATTCAATGTCAACATCTTCCTCGAGCCGTCCGAGCTTTCATTTCACACCAGCCAAAAACTGGATGAACGACCCGAACGGCTTGGTCTTTCTCGAGGGCGAGTACCATTTGTTTTATCAGCACAACGCTTTTGCGGACACGCCAGGCAGCATCGGTTGGGGTCATGCGATCTCGAGGAATTTGATTCAATGGGAGCACCTGCCGGTGGCGATTCCGTTCGCAGATGGCGTGATGGCCTTCTCGGGTTGCGCGGTGGTGGATCATCACAACTCGAGCGGTTTGGGCGTAAATGGTCAAGCGCCATTGGTGCTGATTTTCACGGGTCACATCGATGCGAAGCAGATTCAGGATCAGCGCCTCGCGTTCAGCAATGATCTTGGTCGGACTTGGACGATCTTTGAAGGCAATCCAGTCTTGGACATTGGGCAAAAAGATTTCCGTGATCCAAAAGTGTTTTGGCACGAAGCCTCGAGACGCTGGGTGATGCTGTTGGCTTTGGCGAATGATTGCAAACTTCAGTTCTATGGCTCGAGCAATTTGAAAGACTGGACGCACCTTTCCGATTGGGGTCCCTATAGTTCGCACGAATGGAATTGGGAAGTTCCCGAATTGTTTGAGCTTCCGATTGAAAACTCGAGCGAAACGCGATGGGTTCTAAAGGTCGATGTCGGAACGGGCGGGCCTTTTGGTGGTTCGGCAGGCATGTATTTTCTGGGTCAATTCGATGGTGAGCGTTTTATCGCTGACAATGCGAACCTCAACCTCGAGACAGCCGCGAATTGGTTGGATTTCGGCAAGGATTTTTACGCACCGATCACTTTTGCCAACCTGCCGGATGACCGCCTGATCTGGTTGGGTTGGATGAACAACTGGCAGTACGCCGCACAGACGCCCACATCGCCGTGGCGTGGCGCGATGAGCATTCCGCGCACAATGAGGCTGAAACGGTTCTCGAACGGTTTAGAACTGATTCAGCGGCCCGTACAAGAACTCGAGGCGTTGCGCGGCAAGCACCATCAATTCACAGATTTGCAACTCGATGCGGGATTAAAAACGCTCGAGGTTCATGGCGAACGCATCGAGATCATCGCAGAATTCAGGCTCGGAACTGCGAACGAGTTTGGCTTGAAAGTGCGTGTCGGATCAAATTGTGAGACGCTTGTCGGTTACAACACCTCGAGTCAAGAAGTGTTTGTGGATCGCCGCAAATCTGGTCAAGTCGATTTCAACGAACATTTCACCGGTAGGCACAGTGGATCATTGCCGCTCGAGAACGATACGATTCACCTGCACATTTTCATTGATTCGTGTTCGCTCGAAGTTTTCGGCAATCACGGGCGCACCGTGATCACCGATTTGATCTTTCCAGAATCCGGCGCGAACGGCCTCGAGCTTTTCGCCAACGATGGCGACGTTCAATTGATTTCGTTGGACGTTTGGGAATTGGCCTGATTACGGTTGGTACATTGCCAAGTTGTACGTCACGCCATCGCAGGTCACACGAACAGCTTTGCTCGAGGCGGTGCCCACCGTGCAGCCCAGCGAACGCAAAGCCCGAGGTGGAATCAACAGGCCGTGCATGCCATCAACTTTGACACCACGCTCGAGGAACAACACCCGCTTGGAAAGAATCGTCGAACCGCGCATCTGCATCACGTAGGCGCGACGCGAACCGCTTTTGACCTGAAGTCGCGGAATGATTTCGCCCGGTTTGATGCTGCGTTTGGCAGTCTGTCGGTCATCACGGCCAATCGTGTAGGTGATTTCGTCACGGCTGGAAATAACGTTTGCGAAACGCATTACGAATTCTCGAGCACGAATGTACCCGTTCAGGCTGCTTTTCGCTTCGGTCGGGAGGCTTGTAATCGTCAGGGCGGCAAGGGTCAGGAGCAATGTGAACTTTTTCATACTCGGAGGTTAGCCCAGCAACCTGTTGTGTAGCTGAGCGTCAGATTTGTGCGCTTCATCTATGGCTCATGGCATCTGACATCCAGTCCAAACTCGAATTATACGTGATACTCGAGGCGAAATAACCAGAAGTCTCGAGATTTCAGGCGGATCAGGTTTTTAACGCGATCTCCATGCAACAAAGATCCGGGCCGCAATGTTGCGACCCGGACGTACTCGAGTGTGATGGCTCGAAGACTTACTTGGGCAAAAGCACCGTATCGATGGCGTGGATCACACCGTTGCTTGCGGCGACATCGGCGATGATCACGGTGGCGTCATTGATCATGACTTTGCCATCTTTGACTTTGACGGCAAGCTCTTGACCATTGACGGTTTTGACCATCTTGCCGTCGGCGGCAATCGCATCGGCGGCCATGACCTTACCAGCGAGCACGTGGTACGTCAGGATTGCGGTCAGTTTTTCTTTGTTCTCGGGCTTGACGAGTTCTTCGACGGTGCCTTTGGGCAGCTTGGCGAACGCCTCATCGGTTGGGGCGAACACAGTGAACGGGCCTGCACCAGAAAGGGTTTCAACCAATCCGGCAGCTTTAACGGCGGCCACCAGGGTGCTGAAGCTCTTGTTGCCGACGGCAACTTCGACAATCGTGCCTGGAGCCGTCTGTGCGAGGACACCGGAGAACAACGATGCGCCTACCAAAATCCCAATCCATTTCTTCATGTTTGACCTCCAAAACGCACGATAAGCGCAGACTCGAGGGCTTTCAGGGAATGAGTCCACAGTTACTTTGCAGCGCAGCACACGTTAGCGTCCTCGTCAGACGCTCATTTTCATGACAACAGGCACCTGATCGCAATTGAATTGCAGTCCGGGTTTGAATGTCACAGATTTGAGCCATGAGTGAAACCTCAAGTCTCAATCGCTTATAGCGCCGATAAAATCCGTTGCGATAACGCCGATGCCACCCGAGCAGCCCGTGGAAAAACACCGAGCACATCTCGAATCTCGAGGTCGATCAAGCCAATCACTGGCTCGAGTGTCGGTTCGCCCCATTCGGGTTGCGCGTTCCACCATTCGGCCCGTGCCCACCAGGTCTCCCCTGTTCGATAAACAAAACCAAACGCGGCTCCGAGCAAGCGTATCTCCTCGAGCGTGGCGGTGACTTGCGCAGGATCAATCCGGGCCTCACGGCGGCGCACTTCTGGTTTGGGTCGCAGGCGCAAAATCAGCGTCTCGAGTTGCATTTCGCGTTTCAGGCTGGGATCGGACGCAACCATGAAACGCACCAGGTCGTAACCGGAAACATTCTTGACCACCACGCCTCCGGCACGCACCAGTTGACCGTCATCGGAACGGTATTCCAAACCGAGCACATCGTGACGCACGGCTGGCGCGTTCAACTGCCCGAAACCACCGGAACGCACCCAATCGCCAACCGTCAATCCCAGCAGCGGCGCTCGGTAATGCAGGTTCGCGGGCAGGGCGGACTCGAGGTCGCACAGGCGTAAGTCGCGGGGCACCATCGCGTACTGGTCTTCGACGTGAATCTCGAGCGGCATCGGCGTTCAGTCTACGCGATAGACTGCGGGCCATGTCCTATGTTCACGTCCTGCGCGGTGGCCTGCTCGAATCTCGTCATCGTGTTCACCTCGCCGCGATTCGTCCCGATGGTTCACTGCTGGCATCCACTGGCGAACCGAACTTTTCGAGTTTCCTGCGTTCGAGCGCCAAAGCCTTCCAAGCGATTCCACTCGTGCCAATGATGGATAAATTCAACCTCGAGCCGCAACATTTGGCGGTGGCGATGGCCTCACACGCTGGCGAGGACGCGCACGTGAACGCTGTCGCAGATTTTCAAGCCCGAGCCGGAATCGATCCAAGTTGGTTGGTCTGCGGCATTCACTGGCCGTTTGATGATGCTGCCCGCGCCGCACTGCGAACCAAAGGTGAACGTCCGAATGTCTTGCACAACAATTGCAGCGGCAAACACACCGGCATGCTCGCCGCCTGCATCGCTCGAGGCTGGCCGACGGAGGGTTATGCGAATCCTGATCATCCGTTACAACTCGAGATCATGGCGCACATCAAAAAATTGATGAACCTCGAAATCCTCGAGATGGGCGTGGATGGATGCGGTGTGCCGTGCTTTCGGATGCCACTTTCAAACGCCGCGCTCGGCATGGCGAAACTTGCCGCGCCAGATCAGAACCTCGAGTATGCCGAAATTTTTGAAACCGAATTTGCTGCCATGCGTGCGCACCCAAATTTGATCGCCGGAACTGGATTAATCGACACGCTCTTGATGCGTCACGTGCCAAACCTCGCCTCAAAAATCGGAGCGGAATCATTCATGCTGCTTGCCGTCAAAGACAGCCAACACGGACCCTTCGGCATGGCCATGAAAATCGAGGACGGCAACGAACGCGCCCGCGATGTCGCCATGCTCGAGATTCTGGTGCAACTCGGATTGCTCGAACGCCATGACCCGAATTTCTCGAGTCTGTCCGAACCGATCTTGCGCAACCACACCGGGCTCGAGGTTGGGCAGATTCGACCAGCGTTTGAATTACAGTTCGCCTAATTCGCAGCGGTTTGCGTTTGCAATTTGTACACGCCATCAAAGGTCGTCACAAACAACGTTTTGCCGTCCGCACCACCGAACGCCAAGTTCGTGACATCCGTGCTGCCCGGTTTGGGGATGCTCGAGATCAACTTGCCATCCGTGCCGTAAACGCTGACACCACCATTCGCCGCCCAGACCCGACCCTGCGCATCCAGCACCAAACCATCGTTGCCTTTGGCAAAATCTCGAGGCGATCCCAGATCACCATTCAACAAGACCGGAAAGGCCCGGATCGTGTTCGTCGCATCGCTGACGTACAAGGTTTTGTGGTCCCTCGAGAAGGCCAACCCATTCGGTTGCTCGAGCGTTTTGTTCAACAACGTCACCGAGCCATTCGTGATTTTGTAAATCCCCGTGAAACCCAATTCGGACTGTGACGAATCACCCAGGCCCCAAGTTGGATCGGTGAAATAAATGCTGCCATTGCCAAGCACGATCAAATCGTTCGGGCTGTTCAAACGCTTCCCATCAAACGTGATCGCCAGCACCGTGCGCGACCCATCCGACTCGAGGCGCGTGACTTGCCGAAGTTCGGCCTGCAACAATCGGCCTTGGGCGTCCAAACGATGCCCGTTGGCGTTGTTGGAAGGTTTCTGAAAGACCGTCCTCTGATTCGTGCTCGAGAACGCAAAGACCGTGTTCGCTAGAATGTCGCTGACCAGCAATTGATTCTGATACCAAACCGGTCCCTCCGCCAAACCAAAACCTGTGGCAACCAACTCGAGTTTCGCGTTCTTGGCGAACGGTTCCGAATTCGGTGCCGCCATGTCCACACCGGCCACATCCACACCCAGGGTGCTCGAGCAGGCCATCAACAACACCAGCAACAAGATACGCATGTTGGCGATCATAGGCACGCCGCTCGAGAATCGTGTGAGATCAACCACAGGGCAAACACAAAGTTAGCATCAGCCTGAAATGGGGTTGAATTGATCCTCGCTTCGTCGGGCGAATATAGAGTTCGCCCCTACGCGAACAATTTTCGTAGGGGTGAACTCTATGTTCACCCTCGCCAGAAACACGATTGGAACCCAAATTTCTCGAGCCAGCGACTTTGTGATTGCCACAAGATCAACCAGCGAATGCACCTTTGCTCGAGCCTGTGCTTCGTATACTCGAGGAATGCGCCGCAACGATCCCCGAAAAATGGACCTGAGGCGGATCGACATGAAATGGTTGCTGGTCGCTCCCGGCCTGACCTTGCTGATCCTAGGATTGGCCCTCGCCGAAATTTTCAGTATTCCCATGCCCGCAAACATCGCCGTGGAAATCCTCGTGCCTGCCACCCTGAGCGCATTCCTGATCGCGGTCACGCTCGCATCATGGTTCGAGCAACACTCGAGTTCGTTCAAACAGGCGGGCAACATGCTCGAATCGATCATCTCGAGGTTGGGATTGACACCCGCTTGGGCGCTCGCGTTGGGGTTGACCAGCGGCATCGGCGAGGAGGTGTTTTTTCGCGGTTTGCTGCTTCACGCCGGCCTGAACTTCTTTCCGGCATGGCTCGCAGTGATTGCGCAGGCGCTCGCGTTCGCCGCGATGCACCCGGCCCCACGTCGCGCTTGGGCGTACCCGTTGTGGACGTTTCTGATCGGCGTGGCGTTCGGGATCATCACGCTCGAGGCGCACAGTTTGGTGCCGGTGATGCTGGCGCATTACGTGTTCAATCACGGGCAATTTAACGAGTTGTTGAAACGTCCGGTTGCCGTCAGTGGCGATTGAGACTCGAGTGGTAAACAAGAGCCCTACGTTCTAGATTGCGCCTTATGGGTTCATTGTATAGTCGAGGTCAGCATGAAATTCAGCAATCTTTCTCCGATCACTTTGAGCGAGGCCAGCGATGCCTTTGCGAGCCAGTCCAGCAATCGCATCATTGACGCCTTACTGCGTTTGAGTCACTTTCCCATCGAATACAACCAAACCGAACGAGCCTGTCTCACCTATCTTGATTCTAAGGATTTTAATGTGCGAAGAATTGCGGTTTTAGCACTCGGGCATTTGGCTAGAACGTGCGGATTCATAGACAAGGGCAAGATCATTCCAATTCTCAACGCAATGAGTCAAGATCCAACCATCAGCGGCACCGTTGAGGATGCGCTGGACGATCTCGAGATTTTCGCCCGTTGATTTGAAGGATCAAAAGGTATCTCTTTTCACCTTTCGCTTTGAACTTTTCACTCGCTTTTACAGCGTCGCGTCCAACCCAGCCAAGCATTCTTCCGCAATCGCTCGGGCCAACGGATCGCGGGTGCTGCGGGCGTAACTGACGCCAACATGCAGGCTCTCGAGCGCAAGTTTTTGGGATTGCTTGTCCTTCTCGAGCGTCAACGTCTGGTACTTTCCCAGCATCGCGTGTGCGAGCAGCACGTCACGGACGCGCTCGGGTGGCAGTTCGCGCAATTTGTTGATCGCGGTGTCGAACTCTTTGATCGCAGCTTTCAGGTCTCGAGCGACGGCGTGTTCTCGGGCCGCTTTGATGTGCAGGGCGACGTTGTAAAACACGGGACGCATCGAGACGGGATCGGTGTTCATGCTGCCTTCCATTATAGGCCGACCTTGATGGGCTCGAGGCTCATAAGCTCGGGACTCGGGTGCCGCCGCGACCATCCCAACCGTTGAAGGCGTAGAACCGTCCGGCAAGGCTGGTCTGAATGAAATCCAAGAGCGGGTCACGCATTGGCACCGGCCCGAGTTTGGCGACCGCATCGTCTGGCGAGAAGAACCTGGCCTCGACAATAAATCCGTCCGGGTCTCGAGGGTTCAGCAATCCGTCCCATTCGACATCGAAGGCAAAAACGACGACGCGCTCGTTGCGGGAATCATCCTCAATGTGGACGGTGTACGCGAGTTGGCGCACGTGTTTGACTTTCAAACCGGTTTCCTCGAGCACTTCGCGTTTGACGGCTTGCAGCGCGGTTTCGCCATGTTCGACCATGCCGCCGGGAAGGGTGTAACGCACGCGGCCCAAGCCTTGCCAGTCGTTGGCGACGAGCAGCACGCGGCCCGCCCGGTCTCGCATGATGGCGGCGGCGACAATAAATTCTCGACGGGCCATTCAAGCACCTACCCGGGAGTTCAAGTTCGCGTTCGCCGCAGATTGTGCGTGAACCGCAATCAATTCGGCCTTCTCGAGTGCGGTCAATTCGAGGATCAGGCCCTCGAGTCCTCCTTCGATCACGGTGCTTAATGGAGCGTTTTTGGCTTCACCCTCTAAGCGATGATCGGTGACGCGGTTCTGCGGGTAATTGTAGGTGCGAATCTTCTCGGATCTCTCGCCGCTGCCGACTTGACTGGCTCGGGCCTGGGAGCGTTCGCGGGCGAGGCGTTCGCGTTGAATCTCGAAGAGTCTCGAGCGCAGGACGGTCAGGGCTTTTTCCTTATTTTTGAGTTGCGAGCGTCCATCCTGGCAGGTGATGACCATTTCGTCTGGCGTGCCCGCACGGTAGACGAGCCGCACCGCCGAGTCGGTGGTGTTGACGCCTTGCCCGCCGTGGCCTCCGGCGCGGAAGACGTCCACGCGCACTTCGCTCATGTCGAGGCTGACGTCCACATCCTCGGCCTCGGGCAGCACGGCGACGGTGGCGGTGCTGGTGTGAATACGACCTTGGGATTCGGTGGCTGGCACCCGCTGCACGCGATGCACGCCAGACTCGAATTTGAACTTGGCATACGCGCCGCGCCCATCGATCACCGGGCCTCGAACCTCGAAGGTGACTTTGGCGAAACCACCAATGTCAGACTCGTTGGAATCGAGCGCCTCGAGCTTGAAACCGTTGTTGGCGGCGTAGCGTTCGTACATGCGCAGCAGATCCGCCGCGAACAGTGCGGCCTCTGCGCCACCGGTGCCGCTGCGAATCTCAACGATCACATCTCTAGCATCGGCCGGATCTCGAGGCAGGCTCAAATCCTCGAATCGCGCCTCGAGTTCTGGCAGCGTGACCGCGAGTTCTTCGAGGTCCATCTGCGCGAGTTCACCAAGGTCCGGGTCGTTGATTAACGCTCGGGCTTCGGCTTGACGGGTTCGGGCCTCGAGCAGCAATTTGGCCGCCGTGACAATCGGGGTCAGTTCGCCATATTTTCTCGAAATCGACTGGTACGCCGTCTGGTCCGCGAGGATCGCGGGATCGGCGAGTCGCGCTTCCAGACTGGCGTACTCTTGAATGAGGTTAAGAAGGGTTTCGTTCATTGTCAATCAGCTTACGGCCTGAGGCTTAGCCTCACAAGAAGAGGGGCATCAATCTCGCGTGCAGGACTCGAGCGACACAGATACTGGCAATAGGGATACTGGCAATAGGGATACTGGCAATAGAGATACTGGCGATACGGATGCAAGGCCCGAGGTCGGGCTTACAGGTCAGGGTTGTACCGCTTCGCTTGGTTCATCGTTGGGTATTGCGTTCGGCATCACACGACGCGCCCCAAGATAACGTTTGGCCCAGTACGATTCGGACAGGTTCGAGATCTGAACTTTTCCCGGATTGCTCGCCGCGTTGATAAAATCGCCATCCTTGAGGTAAATCCCAACGTGACTGACACCCTGACCGGTCGTGTCAAAGAACACCAAATCGCCTTCACGCAAGTCCTCGGGTTTCACCACTTCACCGACTTGGTACTGCAATCGGCTGGTGCGTGGCAATTGCACGCCAAGCTCTTGATAGACGAGGTAAACCAAACCGCTGCAATCCAAACCACTCGGGGTCGTGCCGCCAAAGACGTAAGTCACACCCAAATAGCGTTCGGCGATGCCGCGCACACCCACAGCAGTTGTTACGCCGCTCGAGGGTGGCATGACGGTGCTGACCACGTTCTCGCCAGGAATGTTGAGGACTTGGCCCACAGAAAGCGAATCGCTCGAGAGGTTGTTGGCGGCTTTGATCGCCTCGACCGTCAATCCGTACTTAACCGAGATGCGGTACAGCGAATCACCATAAACGACCGTGTACTGAATCGTGCCACCTGCCGAAATCGGCCCAGTTGTTGAAACCGCCGTCTCGCCCTCTGGATCGGTGCTGTGCGTTGGTGTGATGCCATCCGTGCTCGAGTCAGAATTCGTTATCGGCCCGAGGTCCGGTAGCGGCGCAGATTGAACCACTTTGATCGGAATGCGGGTCGCACCAGCAGGATTGCTCGAGGGCACAGCGGGGCGAACTTCTGGCGTTTGCATAGCGGGTGTAGTCACTTCCGGTTCGCTCGCTTTAGGTTGACCCGGCGCACCTTCGAGATTCGGCCAAGGGCTTGTGTTCACCAACTCAGTGCTTGGGTTCGCTGCACCCAAGGATGGCATTTTTGGCAAGGCCCGACTAGAGCCCTGATCGAGCACGAATTTTCCAACACTCACGGCCCGGACTGGTTTACCGGACGCGCTCGAGCCGCCAAGGGCGACGGGTTTCAAATCTGGTTTCGGTGCGGATGGAGTCGGTTTTGGACTGACGGTTTGTGTTGGGGCCGGTTTGCTGACCTCTGCCGGTTTCGGATTGCTCGAGACTGGTTTGACTTCGACTGGCTTCGGATTGCTCGAGGCTGGTTTCGTTTCCACCGGCTTGACTTCCACCGGCTTGCCCGTCACCACCGGTTTCACCTTAGGGCTGGACACGACAGGCTTCACCACCGACGGGATCATCAACGTCTGCCCGACCTTGACCACGGGCGATTCGAGCTTGTTCAACCGCTGCAAAGTCTCGAGATCCACGGCGTACTTCCGGGCAATCGCGTACAAGGTCTCCCCTGTCACAACCTGATGCGAAACCGGCGCACTCGCCTTGGCCGAGGCCGTGTCCGGCACGACAATCACCTGCCCGACACGCACGGCTGGCGTCTCGAGCTTGTTCAAACGCTGCAATTCCGCCACACTGGACCCGAACGCTCGAGCGATACCGTACAAGGATTCGCCCGGTTTGACGGTGTACGTCGCCGCCAACGAGATTGACCCAAGGCCCGACAGGGCGATGATCACGATTTGTAAAGCATTGCGGCGGAGGCTCATGATTAATCGGAAGTCTAGATTGCGATTCGATGATCATCGGGTTATTTGCACACTGGCCCTTGAGCCTCCGCTCAGGAAACACAGAAACCACCAATCGAACCCACAAGTTTAGGTTGCCGAACCAACCTCAAAGCTGGAACTCGAGTTACACTGAGGCCAGAAACCGGGAAAACAGAAAGCAACACGGTCTCACGTGACTGTTCTGTTAGTGCAGATGTGAAAATCTCATCTGTCTCGGGCAAGCTCGAGTCAAGACACTCCACGAACCATCTGATCCGGCAGGCTCGAGATCGAAGCAAACCGGATGGAAGCGAAGGTGAACAATGCGCCTGCTGGTGATTGAAGACGACCCCGATATCCGCGAGATGCTCACAACCTCCCTGCAAGCCGCGACTTACGCCGTCGATGAGGCCGGAAGCGCCGAGGAAGCCGAAGGTTTCGCCACGGTGTACCCATATGACGCCCTCGTGGTCGATATTGGCCTGCCAGAAGGCCCGGACGCTGGCCTCAAGCTGATCAAAAAACTGCGCAACGAGGGTTCCAAAACACCTGTTTTGTTCCTGTCTGCCCGCAGCGAATTGCAAGACCGACTGCAAGGCTTCGATGTTGGCGGCGACGATTACCTCGTCAAACCGTACCAAGTCGAAGAGGTTCACGCCCGATTGCGAGCCCTCTTGCGTCGCGCCGTGCCCGCGCAATCCAGCACGCTCGAGAAGAACGATTTGCTGGTGAACTGGAATGATCGCGCCGTCTTCGTTGCTGGTGCGCCCACGCACCTGACCGCCAAGGAGTACGCCATCCTCGAGTTGTTGGGCCAACACCCGGGCCGAATCTTCGACCGTGACGAAATCATCGCGCACGTTTGGGACTCGAGCTTCACCGGCGATACCAACGTGGTCGATGTCTACGTCTGGAATTTGCGCAAGAAACTCGGCTCATGGGTGGTTGAAACCGTTCGCGGCATTGGTTACCGCTTCCCTGCCTGAAGATCGAATTTGAACTCGAGCCGGTCGAAGATTTCTTTTCGACCGGTTTTTCTTTGGGATTCGGGATGAAATTGGGCCTCGCTTCGTCAAGGGCGAACATGGAGTTCGCCCCTACGCCACATGTTTTTTCGTAGGGGCAGGCCTTGTGCCTGCCCTCGCCAGAACAGCCAATGGAACCCGGATTTCTCGAGAACCCAACTTTCCCTCGAGCCGGCACGCGATTCACCCATACGGTATGCTCCGCGCATGATTTCACTTGATCTGAGCGGCAAAGTGGCCTTGATCGCAGGCGTTCAAAACGAGTACAGCCTCGGTTGGGCGGCAGGCAAGAAATTGCTCGAGGCGGGTGCGACCTGCGTCTTCTCGTTTCAAGGTGAACGCAACCTTCCCGCGCTCGAGAAATTGACCGCAGCGTACAAATCTCAGATCGCGTTTTTGGATGTCTGCGATGTCAGCAAAGACGAGGATTTGGAACGCTTGTTCGCCCGAATCAAATCCGATTGCGGCAGACTCGATTTCGTGATGCACGCGATTGCCTTCACGCCACGCTCGAGCCAAGAGAATCCGTTCCTGCAAACCACGCGCACAGATTGGCAGATCGCTTTGGATGTCAGCGCGTACAGCTTGGTCGCACTCGCACAGCACGCCGCGCCGCTGATGGAATCCGGCTCGAGCATCGTCGCGCTTTCGTATTACGCCGCCGAGAAAGTCGTGGCGAAATACAACGTCATGGGTATTGCCAAATCCGCGCTCGAGTCCAGTGCGCGTTACCTCGCCTATGACCTCGGGCCGAAAGGCATTCGTGTGAATATCGTTTCACCTGGCCCGATGCGCACTGTGGCCGCCAAGAGCATTCCAGGATTCACCAGTATGTACGAGAAGGCCGCCAAAACCGCCGCGATGGGTCGCAACGCCACCTTTGAAGAAGTGGGCAATACCTGCCTGTACCTGTTCAGCAACCTCTCGAGTGGCACGACCGGTGAAACGATTTATGTCGATGCCGGGTACAGCATCATGGGCATGGCCCTGGATTGATAACAGGGGATTAATGATCAGGCTCGAGAATGAAACGGATACCTCAAGGAGACTCCAATGAAAACACCCTTGTTCTGGCTTTCTCTTCTCGCAGTGCTGATTTCATGCGGTGGCACTCCAAACCAAAAACCGACACCCATCGTTGAACCAGATCCAATGATCGATCTCGAGCCCGCCGAGCCCGCCGCACCGAGCGTGGTCGGCACGGTCAACCTGAGTCTGGCCGATACCCTGGCAGGCCAAGGAACGCTGATCGAACCAACCGGGATCACCTTTGCCCGAACTGCGCGGGCATTCGTGACCGACACGAAACGCAACACGCGGTACATCAACGCGACGTTTAAGGTCAGCAACAACACGGGCGCGGCACTGAACAACCTGCGGGTTTACGCGGTCAATACCGCCAACAGTTTGTCTGGAACCGCGCTGTTTGGGATGCAGAATCACACAAAATCTGGCCTGCTCCGGGGCGATTTCGCTCGAGTGACGCTACCCGGTCACACGATGAATGAGGTCGCAGGCGGCGCAGCCACAATTAACACCACCAAGGCGAACATGATCTTGCTGACAACCGGTGATGCCGCCGGGTACGCCGTGGCGGGAACGACCACGCTGCAATACGGATTCCGCACGACCGAAACCAGCATCGCCACGGGCGCAGACGGCACGATGCACATCAGTTACCGCCTGCCCGTGACCTCGAGCAACACGGACGACATTGGGTTTTCAGCCACTTTCATCATCG
>JAYURE010000007.1:0-2478 GCA_043756345.1 Deinococcales bacterium
CTGGTTTGCGGGTTTGCGCTTTGAAGACCTCTCCGGCGGCAGCACCGAGTTTGAGGGTCCATTCGGCAGTGAGGGGGTTTTGTCCTGCGACGGCACGAACACCATCGGTTCCGAAGTATTTGCGGTCAGCCATTGAGAACCTCAGGTTAAAGCGAAAAGGTGAAAGGTCAAAGTGAAGAACACAGATCGGGTCATTTAACCAGGTGCACTCGAGTCTGGGGTGTGCTTTGGTCACAAGATCTTCGATTTCGGGTTTCTGATGGCCAGCAAAAAAGGCCAAAGTGTGACTCGAGCCGCGAGCCTTTACTTTGACCTTTTACCTTTGACCTTTTCACTGGTTCTTACGTTCCCGGATTGCGGTAGCGTCGCCAGGCTGCAAAGGCGCTTCCGATCACGCCGAGCAGCATGAAACCGATTCCGGCGAGCAGCCCAGGGCTGACAGGCAGGCTCGAGTCTGGTGTGGCAGCACTCCAGGGGAAGACGCTGGTCACGGCGTTGAAGGCGCTGATCAGAATGCCACCCATGCCAAGGCTGAGGATGGCACGGTACGCAAGGTTGAGGTCGCTGCGGCGTGGGAAGATCGAGGCGACCAGTGCGTAACCTGGACCGAGGATTGCCACAGCAACCATCAAAGCAAGGAGCGCATTGGTTGGCAGGCTGCCAGCAGCGATGCCGATGCCAAGGGCGATCACGGCGGCCACAAGACTGACCATCAAATCCACAAATTCCGTCCAGGGCAGGCCATCACTCGGGTCGAGTGGCGGTTCGCCAAAAATGTTCGGGTCGAATGGTTCAAACATCACAGGTGGTGCGGTCATGGTTTGGGTTTGGCGCACGACCGGAATCATCGAAACGATGTTGCCTTCCAGATACGGGTTTTTCGGGCCGGGAAAAGGATTACTCTCGAGGTTGCGGTCACGTTCAAACGGACGCAGGCGTGGCCTGTTGCCGCTTCCGTCCGGCTCGAGGTCGTCCGGGCTGAAGCTTGCTTCAGCGCTGGCCATTGGGTTGATCGGTTGTGGTGGATTTGGGATTGGAATCGGTGCGTTCGTGTTCAGGTTGTGCGTGTTGTTTTGGCTCAAGTCTGGCAGTGCAGGCACTTGCGGCTCGAGGTTTGGTGCGGCCTGTTGTGGTGCCGGTGCCTGAGGTGGCGCAACAGGAGCCTGAGGCGGTGTGACCGGCGCTGGAGCCTCCACTGTTGCCCGTGGTCGGGCATTGCGTTGGGAAAGTCCAATCAGGCGGTTCTCGAGGCTTTGATCACGGGTGGTCCGTTCGAGTTGACGCAAGACTTTGATCTGCTCAAGCGCACTGCTGGCCTGACCTTGTTCTTCGAGGACTTGGGCTAGCGATTCGCGTGCGGCGTACTCGAGGCTGCGTGAACCGAGTTCGTTGGCCACCTCGAGCGCTCGGGTCAGGGTTTGGTTCGCCTCTCGCAGCAGGTTCTGACGGCGTTGATCACCGGTGGTCGATCCGGGCGCGGGTGGCGCGTCGGCCAGTGCGAGTTGCGTGCGGCCCAATCCGATCAAGGCTTCGCCCTCGCCGGGTTTATCACCGATTTCACGGGCGGTGTTGAAGGCCAATTCAAAGACGCGCAGGGCTTTAGACGGGTTGCCAGTGCGGGCAAAGACTTCCCCGGCGAGCTTGTGGGCGCTGACTTCGGCCTGCCGGTAGCCAATCTCACGTGAGAGCAGCAGTCCATCGCGGGCGGCATCCAAGGCGCGTTTGTGATCGCCGGTCTCGAGGAAACCGCGTGCCAGGTACAGTTGCGTTAAAACTTGCCCCTGCTGATCTGAAATGCTGCGTTGCGCCTCGAGTGCTTTCTCGAGGTATTCGATGGCTTCGCCGTTGCGACCCAATTCCAGGTACGACGCGCCAACGTGCTGCAAGGATTCGGCCTGCGCCCCGATTCGGCCCAATTCGCGTTCTATCGCCAGGTACTCAAGCTGATACTCGAGGCTGGCGGCGTGATCGCCTTGGCTGGCGTACAACTCAGAAATGCTTTTGAGGTTCGCGGCTTCATCGGCGCGGCGTCCGAGGCTGACGTTGACGCTGACGGCTTTGAGCAACTTCTCGATGGCTTGGGTTGGGTGGCGCAGGGCCACATACGTCCGGGCCAGGTCATTCAGGCACAAGGCCAAACTGCCCAAATCGCGCATGTCCTCGAGGATCACGCAGGATCGCGCAATTCGCTCGAGTGCCAAATCGTAGGCGGTCATGTGATGTAGGCATTTGCCGGTGATCCACAGGCTGCGCACGAACCCAGCCCGGTCAGAGATGCTGGCGGCGAGCGCCTGAGCCTGTTTGCACAACTCCAAGGAGGTGCGCGGGTCCTTTTCGATCAAGGCTCGAGCTTGCCCGTTCAGGGCCTCAATGCGGGCCTGGGTCGATTGTGACGGTCCAGTGTTGTCGATCATGAGTTGACCTCAGGATCGGCGTGATTTGGGGTGTGCGTTGCCATTCAAAACCTCGACATCAGAC
>JAYURE010000008.1:0-2476 GCA_043756345.1 Deinococcales bacterium
GTCCGGGAGATCGCACAGGCCTTGCAACTCGAGGAGGGCACGGTCATTCGGGAACTCGAGGCGTTGCTGGCCAACGATTTGATCAGCGTGACGCAACGCCTCAGCACTGTTGCACCAGAATTGATCGACGCGATCCGGCGGGTCGTGGTGCAGGTCACTGGCCCAATGGGGGAGTTTGTGCTCGAGGATGTCGCAGATGACCTGTCGGTTGACCTTCGGGCCATGCCCAGCAAGATGCTGCGCGAATTCCTGACCCGGATTCAGGCGCAAATGCCCAGGGAACGGCAGGCCATGTATGCCAATGCGATCAATCAGGCGCTCAAGCACTTCAAGTTGATCTGAGAACTTTGGATGAAATAACTTCCCGATTTCCAAACCAACAACGTGCAGTACAGCGAAGTTTGTCGAGATCAAACCAGGGAGTTATTTCATCCTGAATACCAACGGCGCGTCGATGAAACCTCAAGAGGTCGTGGAAGAACTCGAGGGTCAACGCTCAAAGAAAGAGCCCGAAACAAGCTCAGAGAGAACGCTTGTGGCTTTCACTTTCATCTTTTTGACCTTGATCAACAGTCTCCGAAACCCGGAATTTGGGCTAAACCATTGGGCAGAACCGGTCGAAACTGTTCAAGAACCCACGAAGATGGCACTCAGTGCTTCGTCCACTTGATTCTGCGCATTTTCGCCAAGAACGCTTCTTGCTGCAACTTCAGCACCTTACGGGCTTGCAGCGCTCAAACGCTCCGAACCCGTGAACAAGCACATTGACGTTACTCACTTTGCTCGGGTTTCAGCCGAGAAAACCACTCGGCTTCAACCGGACGTAGTACTCAGGACCGAACCACAATTCAGCATCGCTTTTGCATTTGCATTTGCACCCAGCTTCGCCCTCACCTCGAGTGAGCAAAAATTGTTCACCAATGACGACCTGAATTCTTTTGAACACAGATCAAAACACGGATCAAATCCTCTGACTTTCGACTGGAAAAGTAAGACCAGTGAACGCCCGTAACTGCCGTGAAACAGGCCTGGCTTCACTGCCAGTAAGTGAATTGAAAGGCCAACTTAAGTACGGTTGCTCAAATTGGAGGTATCGATGGGAACACAAACCCTTGAATTGCATACCGTTCTTGCACTTTATTTGCCCAGAACCCAACCGTTGTTCAAAGACCTCTTCAGCGGCATGATCCATTTATCACGTCTCGAGGAGGACATTTCCCGAAGAAACCATTTTCATGGTGTGGTTGAGTTTGTGACCGGCTCCGACGGGGCGCAAGTCTTGTACGTGAACGGCGTGCGTTCGGCGATCCTGTTGACAGCGGGCTTGGGGACTCGCGTCCAACAATTCGAGGACCTCGCCAACCTCGAGGCGACCGTCAGCCTGTACCAACTCGAGCCGACGCTTGCGCGGGTTGCGACGGGTTTCAGCATGGCACAACCTTCGGATTACAGTCGGGCCATCCAGCAGATGGGGCTCGAGCAGACGTTGAACCTCTTGACCGAATCGGGTTCGAGCAACGTGTTGCACTTGCTCTCATTCGGGGCCAAAGCGCAAGTGTTTATGGATGAGGGCCGGATCGTTCATGCGCAATTGATCACCGAGGGTCACAACCCGGAGCAACCCGTGACGCTCGAGTTGCTGGTCCGCAGTTTGGGATCGGGTGAGGTTCGTGGGGTGCTGTACCAGACCAAGGAACCGACACGCCCAATGGTTGCAGCCTCGAGTCCGGCAGCCTCAAGTCCGGCAGCCTCGAGTCCGGCAGCAACCGCACCAGCCAACAGTGATCCGCATTTGATCCTAGAAGGTTGGAGCGACCTGATGCGCCGCACCCGCACTTTGGCGCAACACAACGGCATCAGCAATTTCGACCGGGCTTGGCGGTCCGCCGGGGTTGCCCTTTGCGATGCGCACCCACTGCTCGATCCGTTCGGCGCGGACCTAACCTGGAACGATGGCACGTTTCAACTGCACGGCGATGCAGCCGAAGGGTTGCTCGAGGCGCTCACGGCGGGGTTTTTTCACACCCTGTCCGCGCTCGGGATTTCGCTCGAGCAGGTGCTGATCGGGGTCAAACTGGTCGATCTGGCCCACAGTCATCCTCATGCCAGCCTCGAACGGCTGTTGCCGGGAGGTCGAAGGATCTCATGACCGGAACCAACAGCCTACAGGGGACGTTTGAGCGTGACACGCTGCCACACACGATCCAGTACTTGGCGGCCTCCAACCGTGAGGGAAGGCTCACCCTGCGGTCAGGCTCACGCATGGCCAACGTCGTGTTCTTTGATGGCAACGTCGTCGCCGCGAACTGCGAAGCCTTGGGTGGTGAAACCGCGATTGCCGAACTCCTGGCCTTCCCCAGCGGCCAATTCGAGTTCGTGCAGATGGCTGTGAACACCGGCAGCCTGCCGAGCACGCACCGCATCAACAAACCACTCTCGAGCCTGCTGATGTCCGCGATGATCGAACGTGACACCT
>JAYURE010000009.1:0-2475 GCA_043756345.1 Deinococcales bacterium
TGCGTGCGTTTAAAAGCGGCAACCCTGGCCGCACTCAGCCGATCAAGATGAAAGCGATCCCAAATTTCGCAAAAACTCGGGCGGTGTCATCGCCTGAAAACCCAACCTTGCGGCAGCCTTCAAGACCTTGCTGTCCCGCGTGAGGATCACGTCCGCCCCGGCCTCGAACGCCAAGTTCAGCATCCACCAGTCTTTCGGATCGGTCAGAGAAGGCCAATCGAACCGGGTCGGACGGTACAGCGCCCCCATGACCCCAACCGTCAATGCGGCCCGCATCAAGCGCCCCGGATCAACAACGCGCTCGAGAATCACCGGACGGGTCAGCACATCCTGCAATTCGCGCAACCACGCATCGCTCGAGGCGAGGCGCACGCCGCCGGTTTCGATCAGGTGCGAGATTTTGGCATCCGCGCCCGACGTGCGCCCGATCACGCCACCGACTACGATCATCGTGTCCAACACGATCAAGGTTGGGAAGCCGAGTTCAGTCACGGCCATCGAGCCGACGTTGGTTCTGGCGACGCGCCTTGACCTCGGCGGGGCTTGGCGCGGTCACACCCGAAACGCTGGCAGCTTGGACGCGAACTTCTTTGACCGCCTTCAACGCCAAAGCGTGCGCAGCGTCCTCCTCGAGACCACCAAAACCAATCAACGCCCCGAGCGGCCCGAGCGGACTGAAAATCTCGTGGTAACGCGATTCGCCCAACCACGCGGCGAGGTCATTGGCGGTCAGGCGGTACTGGTTGCCGATCCGGGCGGCGGTCAACGTACCGCGCCGAATCTCACGGCGCACGCTTTCCTCACTGACCCGCAAGGCGTTGGCGACCTCGGCGGAAGTGTAAATCGGTTGTCCAAACACGGGTTTGATCGCTGCGGTCATTGGCATCACCGACATCAGTATACACGGGTACACCTCAAGGCTCGGCGGGCAAAAGAGCCACCAAAGCACGGTAGAATGCTGTCATGAATTTTCAAATCGCCGTCCATGCCGCCGAAGACGGTGGATTCTGGGCCGAGGTTCCCACCATCCCAGGGTGCGCCACGCAGGGCGAAACGTTCCAGGAATTGCTCGAGAACTTGCACGAGGCCATCGAAGGGTGCTTGCTTGCAGGTGCTCGAGATCACCTCGGGAACCCGGCATGACCGACCTGCCCAGCGATTACCCACAGTTCTTGTCCGAACTCAAAAC
This sequence comes from Deinococcales bacterium, assembly GCA_043756345.1. Classification (GTDB taxonomy): domain Bacteria; phylum Deinococcota; class Deinococci; order Deinococcales; family JAAFIG01; genus JANOWZ01. The sequence continues at coordinate 1,190 of JAYURE010000009.1, forward strand.
CCAAATTCTGAACGCCCGCACCCGAGCCGTATTAAGCGTCAACCGCGAATTGATCCTGCTGTACTGGCAGATCGGTTCGCGCATCCTTGAACGGCAAGCTCAGGCCGGTTGGGGTGCAAAAATCATTGAACAACTGGCTCGAGACCTCAAAAGTGCTTTCCCGGACATGAGGGGACTGAGCCGCACGAACCTGCTGTACATGCGTGCCTTTGCCGAGGCGTACCCGGATCAGCAAATTGTCCAACAGCTTGTTGGACAATTACCCTGGGGGCACAATATTCGCCTGCTCGATCAAGTTAAAGACCCAAGCGTGCGCGAGTGGTATATCAAAGCCTGCATTCAAAACGGTTGGAGCCGCGCCGTGCTCGAACATCAAATCGAAACGCAACTGCACACCCGGCAAGGCAAAGCCATCAACAACTTCGAGCGTGCGCTGCCCAGCCCACAATCTGAACTGGCCCAACAACTCTTCAACGACCCGATGAACCTCGAATTCTTGACCCTGCACGACGCAGCACTCGAACGGGAACTCGAGCAGGGTTTGCTGGCACACCTCAAAGCCTTCATGCTCGAATTGGGAGTCGGATTCGCATTCGTTGGCAGCCAGTATCACCTCGAAGTTGAAGGAGACGATTTTTACCTGGATTTGTTGTTTTACCACCTGCGCTTGCGCTGCTTCGTGATTCTGGATTTGAAAACCACGAACTTCAAACCCGAACACGCGGGCAAAATGAACTTCTACCTGAACGCCGTCGATCAATTGTTGCGGCACGAACATGACCAACCGAGCATCGGGTTAATCTTGTGCAAAACCAAAAAGCAAACCATTGTCGAATGGTCCGTGCGAGACTCGAGCAAAGCCTTGGCGGTCGCGGAATACCGCAGCCTGCCAGCGAACCTGGCGAACAACCTGCCCAGCGTGGCGCAACTCGAAGCCGTCTTGAACGAGACAGTTTTGAACCAGACAGGCGTGAACGAAGCCAATACGGAGTCTGAATCATGAGCAAGCAAAAATTGGAATTGACCTGGGTGGGCAAGGACGTGCGTCCACGCCTCGAGCCTCGGGTGTTGTTGGAAGAAACGGGCCGGTCGCACACGGCGGCGCACCGGGTTTCGGAAACCGATTTGTTTGCGAACAAATTGATTTTTGGTGACAACCTGCTGGCGTTGAAGTCTTTAGAGCAGGAATTGGCGGGTCAGGTCAAGTGCGTGTTTATCGATCCGCCGTACAACACCGGCAGCGCCTTTGAGCATTACGACGATGGTCTCGAGCACAGTTTGTGGTT
>JAYURE010000010.1:0-2470 GCA_043756345.1 Deinococcales bacterium
CCTCGAAATTGCGGTTGCCGGAAAGCACGCTGGCGGCGACCAGATCGCCCTCGTTGATCGCGGCAATCACCGGTTCGTCCAGCGGGCCAGAATTGCCGATGCAGGTCGTGCAACCGTAACCGACCGTTTGAAATCCGAGCTTGTCCAGGAACGGTGTCAATCCCGCGTCGTTGAAGTATTCGGTCACGACCCTCGAGCCTGGAGCCAATGAGGTCTTGACCCACGGCTTGACCCTCAGGCCACGTTCGACCGCTTTTTTGGCCAGGATGCCCGCGCCGAGCATCACGCTCGGGTTGCTGGTGTTGGTGCAACTGGTGATCGAGGCGATCACGACATCACCATGCGAAATCTGTCCGCTCCAACCGTGTTGATCTTTAACGGTTCCCTTAGCCTCGAGCTTTGCACCCTCGAGCGCGTAACCACGTTTTTCTTTGGGTTCAACCAATGCCTTCTTGAATACTTCCTGCATGTCCGAAAGCAGCACGCGATCTTGCGGACGGGCTGGACCGGCGAGGCTCGGCAGCACGGTGCTCAGATCCAATTCCATCAGGCTCGAGAAGACCGGATCCGGCGTGCTGTCGGTGCGGTACAAACCTTGGGCCTTCATGTTCGTGGCGACGGTTTCGACCTCATCCTCGAGACGACCGGTGCGGCGCATGTAACGCATCGCCTCGTCGTCCATCGGGAAGAAGCCCATCGTCGCGCCGTATTCCGGGGCCATGTTCGCAATCGTGGCGCGGTCTGGCAGGGTCATGCTCGAGAGGCCCGAGCCGTAGAACTCAACGAACTTGCCGACGACGTTGGCGCTGCGCAGCATTTGTGTCACGACCAACGCGAGGTCGGTGGCGGTGCTGCCCTCGGGCAATTTGCCGGTGATCTTGAATCCCACCACTTCCGGCGTGAGCATGTACAACGGTTGACCCAACATCACGGCCTCGGCCTCAATGCCGCCAACGCCCCAACCGACGATGCCGAGACCGTTGATCATCGTCGTGTGTGAATCCGTGCCGACCAGCGAATCTGGGAAGACGACGCTCATTCCATTCTGGCCGCCGTCTTCGGGAACGCTCATCACGCCTTTGGCCAGATACTCGAGGTTGACCTGATGGACGATGCCGCTCGCGGGTGGCACGACACCGAAATTGGTCAATGCCTGCTGGCCCCAACGCAAGAATTCGTAACGTTCGCGGTTGCGCTCGAACTCGACCTCAGAGTTTTTCAAGAGCGCGTCGGCGGTGCCATAAAAATCAACGTTGACGCTGTGATCGATCACCAAATCGACCGGGATCAACGGATTGATTTTGAGCGGATCGCCACCCAAGCGTTTCATCGCCGTGCGCATCGAGGCCAAATCCACGACGGCGGGAACACCGGTGAAATCTTGCAAAATCACGCGGGCGAGCTTAAACGGAACCTCAACCTCGAGCGGGGCGCTGGCGTTGTACCCGGCCAGGTTTCTGACATCATCCTCGGTGACATCGTAGCCGTTGCAGTTTCGCAAGACACTCTCGAGCATGACTTTGATCGAGAATGGCAGCTTGCCGATGTTGAAGCCCAATTCCTCGAGCTTGCCGAGGCGGTAGTAGTAGAAGCTCTTGCCACTAACTTGAAGCGTGTCTCGAGCCCCGAAAGTGTTTCGTTTGAGTTCCATGGTGAACCGTCCTTTGTTTTCCGCGAATGATACTGTGATCTATTTTGCCGGTGATTCCGAACTGGAATTCTACAGCCTTCTGTTCTCGAGTATTTTAGCCAAGGCTCGAGTTTGTGTTGGTGAAAACTGTTGTCACTGAAAGGGGTACAATTTATCCGTAGTGGAATCGTAACTGTGCAATCTCGAGACCGTGCTCCGTCACGCGGTACACCATCCGATGTTCTTCAGAAATTCGGCGCGACCAAAATCCCTGCAACGCATGGCGCAACGCCTCCGGTTTGCCAATGCCCTCGAACGGCGAACGCGCGGCATCTCGAATCAATTCATTAATGCGGCGCAACATTTTCGGATCGGTCGTCTGCCAGTACAGGTAATCCGCCCACGCCTGCGGCGCGAAGATCAGGTTCATTCGCCAGAAACCTCGATCAATTCTTGAGCCTGCCCCTTTCCAGCCTCGAGCGCTTCGATGGCATCAAACAACCGCCGCGCATTTGCCGGATTGCGCAAAAGGTACGCGGTCTCCTCGAGCGATTCGTAATCCTCGAGCGAGAGCATCACCACGGCTTGATCACGTTTGCGGGTGATGATCACCGGTTCTCGGTCATCGCAGACTTGATCCATGATACTCGCCAGGTTTTCACGAATGGCTGTGTAACTCATCGCTTTCATGCGACCATACTAGCAAAAAGACAGGATCATGTACAGGTTAATGCTTGGCCAGAAACGCAATGATGTCCGGGAAAACCTTCGGATCGATAAACCGTGCAAACCTCGAGATTGCCCCAACGATGCCGGGATGGTCAACCTCCGGGTAGTATT
>JAYURE010000011.1:0-2468 GCA_043756345.1 Deinococcales bacterium
AAGAAGGTCGCTGCGCCAAAAGCCAAGGCTGCTCCAAAGGCGAAAGCCGCTCCTAAGGCTGCTGTCAAAGCCGCACCAAAAGCCAAGGCTGCACCAAAGGCGAAAGCCGCTCCTAAGGCTGCTGCGAAAGCCGCACCAAAGGCCAAGGCTGCTCCTAAGGCCGCTGCGAAAGCTGCTCCTAAGGCCAAGGCTGCACCAAAGGCGAAAGCTGCTCCAAAAGCTGCTGCCAAGCCAGCCGCCAAAAAAGCCGCTGCCAAGAAGTAAACAAACGCTCAAGGCTTGATGAAGCTGCTCGGGTTCCGTCAACACGGAACTCGAGCAGTCTTGTATTACGCTGATTGAATGCTGTTCGTTCAAGACATCACCGCAAACTCGAGGGGTTTCGCCGAAGTGGGCGGGTTCGGCTCGAGGTTGGCGTGTGTGCTGCTGGGATTCAGCCTGATGCTCGGCGTACCAACCCAGGCGCAGGGTTATAAACCCTCTTGCGTGGAGGCCTTGCGGGTCAATCCGAACGCTTTTGCGCAAACTTACGTGCAAAAAAACCAGGACACCAGCGAACTCGGTTACGACATGGCCGCGTTGTACTGGGCCAAATGCAAAGCGACCTCGAACAACAAACGCCTCGAGCGAGCCCCGCAAATCAAAGCCAAAATCTTACGCATCCGCGAACTCGAGAGCAAACTGGTCAATGCCGAGGCGGACCTGGCTTCACAACGGGCCGGGAACAGCGCTGTCTACTCGCATGCTCGAGCGAGAGCGCAGGCGAGCCTGGAATCACACATTGGTCGCCTGATCGCGATAGCGACCAGCCCAACCGGTGTGATCGCCTCGCGCAGCGTCACCCGTGAGCATCAAAATGCCCTGGCTCAATTTGATGCTCGGTTGAAAAAATTGAATCAACCGTCAGGCAGTGCCACTCGAACCTTGAACCGCAAAAAATGGGCCGGATCGGTCAAATCGTACTCGGGCATCTGGATGGCATTGCGACCCATGATCAAGCAATCGAACGTCTTTTCGCTCGAGGTTGCCCGGTTCGTGGCCAAAGGTTTTTTCTTGTAGGCTGCAAACCATGATGGGTTTCGGTTTGGCATTCGGAGGCGGTGGCGCTCGAGGTTTCGCGCATATTGGCGTGATGCGTGTGCTTGAACGCGAAGGATTCCAGCCCAGCGTGATCGCTGGAACCAGCATGGGAGCCTTGGTCGGAGCCTTGTTTGCGGCGGGCCTGAACGCCGATCAGGTCGAGGCGGTCGTCTCGCAGGCGTCACTCTTGAAACTTCTGGACTTGAACCCGCTGGCCGACATGCTCAAATTCACGGAACTCAAAAGACTGCTCGAGCCGCACCTGCCCGAACGCTTCGAGGATTTACTGATCCCATTTGCCGCGACCGCCACCGATTTGATTCACGGCAAGCAAGTCTATTTGCAACGCGGCGACCTGCATCAAGCCCTGCGCTCGAGCATCGCCTATCCGGGAGCCATCGCGCCGGTTTGGGTTGGTGATCAACTCCTGTCCGACGGTGGGATTCTGAATCAGATTCCCGTCGATGCGGCCCGTTTTTTGGGTGCGGTCAAAGTCCTTGCGGTCGATGTCACACCGCTCGAGCCGTTGGAAAAACAATTTCAGGAACGCTCGCTCGAGTGGTGGCGGCGCTTGTTGGGCCGCGAGAAAGAGATGGGTTGGATGGAAGTTCTGTATCGCGCCGTTGAAATCATGCAATCACAAATCACCGACGTTCGCCTGAGCATTTTCACGCCAGACCTGATGATTCAACCCAAGCTCGAGGGCATCAATTTGTTCGCCTTCAACAAAATCCATGAAGCGATCAAAGCCGGTGAGGTCGCGGCGGAAGCGAACCTCGAGCAGTTACATTTGGTGTTCGGCCCGAGTGAGATTTGACCCTTGTCGGGACAGGTTGAACCTGCTCCCGCTAGGGTGAGGTGTTGCGCAAATGTTTTGGGTAATGGTTCTTGACCCGAGCGCCAACCTGTTTGCCCCAACCCAAGCCGAGGCCATTCGCTCGTACCAACACCCAACCAGAATGATCCAAATCCACCTCGAGCAAGTCGCCGTGCAAGAACGCAGCAACGCGAGGATCGTTAACCTCGAGATCCAAGGCTGGAACGCCAGCGAATCCTCGAGCGAACCAGTGTGAAAGTGCGTGCCCAGGCTCGAGCCGGTCTTTCTGAATTTGTGCAACGGGCAGGCCAGCGCGAATGACTTTCAAGCCATCTAAAGCGGGTGTGTCAAACTCGAGAATCTGAACCTCATCCCGAAAAACCATGTGGTTCACGTTGTCTGGCGTGCCGAGTGCTCGAGAAAATTCTTGCCAAGCCTTGCCGAGCGCGTGCTTGCGTCCGAACGGTTCCGCGCCAACATTTGCTTTGTCTTCCTCGAGCGCGACCTCGGATTCTTCGCCATCGGTCTTGTGCAACTTGGTAATGAAATGTCCCTCGCCACGAAGTTTGTG
>JAYURE010000012.1:0-2466 GCA_043756345.1 Deinococcales bacterium
GCGGAAGCCGCCGGGTTTCGCCGTTGCAAACGCTGCTGGGTTCGGGCCGAAAAAGATGCGACCGCGAGCATCGTGCAAAAAGTGATTCACCTGCTCGAGAACGAAGTGGATGAGCCATCGCTCGAGACTTTGGGCGCAGCCGTCAACCTCAGTCCGTGGCATTTGCAGCGCGTCTTCAAAACGGCGATTGGCGTTAGCCCGAAGCAATATGCGAAAACGCATCGTGCCAAAAAATTGCGTAGCGAATTAAGATCCAACGACAGCGTGACTCGAGCCGTGTACGAGGCCGGATTCGGCTCGAGTTCTCGGATGTACGAAGCGCAAAATGCGCAACTTGGCATGAATCCCAAAAAGTACCGTGCGGGCGGCAAAGGAGAACGCATCGCCTACGTTCAGATGGATTCACCAGTCGGTCGGATGTTGCTTGCTGCAACCGCTCGAGGATTGGTTGCTGTGCGTTTCGGCGACGATGCGCAAAGCCTCGCCGAATTGCGAAACGAATTTCCAAACGCCACCCTCGAGCCCGACCAGGATTTGCTCGCACCACAGACGCACGCGATCCTCGAGCATATTCTGGGACATACGCAAGTATTGAATTTGCCAACCGATGTGCAGGCGACCATTTTTCAAACCCGAGTTTGGAACGCACTCAAAAGCATTCCCTATGGTGAAACCCGATCCTACGCCGAGGTCGCGCAGGCGATTGGGCAACCGACAGCGGTGCGTGCCGTGGCTCGAGCTTGCGCCACCAATCCAATTGCGCTGGTCGTGCCGTGTCATCGCGTGATCGCCGCGAACGGTGACTTGAGCGGTTACCGGTGGGGCATTGAACGCAAACGTGCATTGCTCGAGCGTGAGGCGAGTGCGGCGGATTGAAATAGGATTTCTCCAAATACGTGTTCCAGCAATCGTGTTTCACTCACCACAGCTTTAAGGGTTTTGAACCCTGAACATTCCGTTGGACTTCATCCAGGCGATGACGCACCTGCTCGAGCCATGCATCTGCTTCACCTTTGACCAGCCATTCTTCAGCCACGCGCAACTGTTCAAGCCCGGTTTCATGGTTGCCAAGTGCAAGCTCGAGTTCGGCTTTCTCGGCATGGTATTCGCCGTAATCTCTGGGGTTGTTGACCGTGTTGATGATCCAACTACCTTTCTCAAGCCATTGCTGGGCTTTGGGCAGATCATCCAACATTCGGTACGCGAAGCTGATGTTCAATTCGTGGTTGCTGCCGCTGTTCAAATCGTTGTCCCTGGAAAGCGCGTGTGATTCCTCGAGCAAATCAATCGCTTCGAGCAGCACCTGTTGATTGAGCCTGCCCGCATGAGCAGCTTGCTCGGAACGCAGGAGTTTGATCACCGCAACATTGTTCGATTGGGCGACGATGCCCCAGCGCCATTGGGCACTGCGATGGTGTTCCAATGACTGCGCGGCCCACAGTTCTGCCTGGAGCAAATCACCTTCGCGTTGCGCGAACAAGCCGCGCATGAAGGCAATCACCCCCAGTTCTTGATGGTGCCAAGGTTCGAGCAGTGGCTCGGCCCAAGCCATCGCTTTCTGGGCTTTTCCTTGCTCTTGGTATGAGGTGTGAAACCGGGCGACTTGAAGCCAGACGTTGGCTTGTTCGCGTTTGGCTTCTGGACCGTGCAGCGTTCCATCTTGAAGTGTTTGCTCGAGGGTGCGCTGCATGGTTTTCACGGCCTGCCAAGCGTTTGATTTGCTGCTGTTGTAAAGCTTCACCCAAGCGATCAAGGCCAGCATTCGCAAATGCTGCGCTGGTGTGGGTTTCAAATCTTGGATTTGTTCGCACAACTCGAGCACTTCAGGGTACACGCCGCGTTCAAAACGCACTTGAGCGCGTGTTAAAAGCAGCGTAATTTTGGACTGGTCTGGGCTTGGTGTGCTGCTGGGTTGGTTGGGCAGCAAGATCTTGCGCAGTGCCTGCGGTGAGACATCGCACTGAACCCGTTTGACCGTGTTTGGATCGAGAAAAAAGCGTTTCGTAGCTTCCCCCGGTGGTGAGGCAATCCAACGCAATTCGGGATGGTGTTGCAGGTGACGAAACACACCGGTACGGACCGCCATCAGTTTCATGTGTGACCAGTCGGGCAGGTGGTGGATGTCTTCAGCGGTGATTTCGCGGGATTGACCTTCGAATCGGGTCAGGCCGAGCAGCGCCACGAATGACCACCATTTTTGTTTGAGCCCAAGGTCGTCGCCCTCGAACAAGACCCGTTTGTTGAGGGTTTCGATGCTGAGCAAACCTTTGGCAGGTGCGTTCATGGCCAGTGATAACAAATGCTAATGCTGTTTTGCTACTGAACTTTGGATTGGGAGTCCGAGAGTCAATTTGCAAAAAACGTGTGCAGCAAAGTGCGGATCGATGAGCGTAGTTGATAACAAACGCTAACGCACACCTCTAGCAATTTTTGATGTGAGCAAGATTAAATACATGAGTCACCTCG
>JAYURE010000013.1:0-2459 GCA_043756345.1 Deinococcales bacterium
CGGTAGACTTCCCTCGAGCACAAAATCCTATTCTCGAGACTCTTGGAGGTCGTCATGTCTTACCAGCTTCCCAGCCCTGCCAAATCCGTTCGTACCGCCGCCAACACTGTTTACCTCGTCTCGAGCGGCGATCTGCGCGAAACTGCGAATCAAACCTGCTGGCCCGCGCAACAAGAGATGGAAGCCAAACTCGAGGCGGCGTTCGCCGAATTGGGCTGGAAAGTCAAACGCGCCCACAACTTCGATCCAAAACGTGGACATGGCTTCATCTCGAGTCAACGTCAGGGCATGGATGTCTTCGCCAGCATTCCCAAAAACGCGCCGCTGGTCGTGGCCGAAGCCGTCTGGCAGTACAGCCATCACGTGCTGCCCGGAATGCGCGATCATACGGGTCCAATTTTGACGGTGGCGAACTGGAGCGGACTCTGGCCCGGCTTGGTTGGACTGCTGAATTTGAACGGTGGCCTCTCGAAGATGGGCGTGAAATTCTCGAGTCTGTGGAGTCTGGATTTCACCGATGCGTTCTTCAAAAAGGGATTGAAACGTTGGCTCGAGCGTGGCGAGATCAAACATGACCGTTCGCACGTGCGCGATTTGAAAGCCGCGAAACTGCCCAAACCCGAACTCGAATTGGGACGGGCACTCGCAACGCAACTCAGGCTCGAGAAGGCGATCATTGGAGTGTTCGACGAGGGTTGCATGGGCATGTACAACGCGATCATCGACGATGAGATGTTAAACCCAACCGGGATTTACAAAGAACGCCTGTCGCAATCCGCTCTGGTTGCCGAAATGCGCAACGTCAAAGGGAAGGAGGCGAAAGCGGCGCTCGAGTGGTTGCTCAATCGCGACATGACCTTCGCGTTCGGCACGAAAGGTAAAACCGAACTGACGCAAAAACAAACGCTCGAGCAATTGAAAATGTACATCGCCGCCGTTCGCATCGCCGACGATTTCGGTTGCGACGCAATCGGCATTCAGTACCAGCAAGGGTTGAAAGACATGGCCCCGGCGAGTGATCTGGCCGAAGGACTTTTGAACAACGTCGAACGCCCGCCAGTCCTGTCTCGAGATGGCACGCACGAACTGTACGCCGGTCGCGCCGTGACGCATTTCAACGAGGTGGACGAGGGCGCAGCCGTCGATGGTCTGGTCACGAATCGCGTCTGGACTGCGATGGGCATGGACCCAGCGAACACCCTGCACGACCTGCGTTGGGGCGAACATTACACTGGCGGGCGTGGCAAAACCAAAGTGGACGATTACGTTTGGGTCTTCCTGATTTCCGGTGCGGCCCCAGCCAGCCACTTCATCGGCGGTTACGCCGGAGCACGAAGCGAACGCCAACCGCCCATGTATTTCCGACTCGGTGGCGGATCGCTGAAAGGCATCTCGAAGCCGGGGGAAATCGTCTGGTCCCGAGTCTACGTGCTGCCGGACGGATTACACGCCGACCTGGGACGGGGACATGTGGTGGAACTTCCGCCCGAGGAAACCGAACGCCGCTGGCAACTTTCGACCCCGCAATGGCCGATCATGCACGCGGTCTTGCATGGCGTGAACCGCGATCAGATGATGGCTCAACACAAGGCGAATCACATTCAGGTTGCGTATGCCACGTCAAGCAAGACGGCGGATCAGGCGCTCGCGGCGAAGGCGGCGATGCTCGCAGAGATGGGCTTGAAAGTTCACCTGTGCGGAGATGTCAACGTCGGGTGATGGTCTCGAGGATTGCCGTACAATCACGTTAGGAGGTTCGCATGACCCTACCCAAAACCCGCACCTGGCAGGATGTCCTCGACGACCCCAACCTGCAAGATTTGCCGTACAAAATTGAACTGGACGAAAAGGGGCAACTGTTGATGAGTGCCGCCACGAACGTGCATGGTCGTCTTCAAGTGCGAATCAGTGACTTGTTGCGCGATCACCTTCCTGACTGGGTACGAATCACCGAATGCTCGATCATGACTACCAAAGGTGTGCGAGTCGCCGATGTCGCATCGTGCAGTGTTGAACGGGACGGAAGTCAGACTCAAGACTTGTTCACGACTGCGCCCGAAATTTGCGTCGAAATCATCAGTCCATCAAACAGGCCAAATGAGATCAAGCAAAAAATTGGGTTGTACTTGGCGGCTGGTGCGCTCGAGGTTTGGACGTGTTCGTTGCAGGGTGAAGTCAAGTTTTTTGTGGAATCGGGCGAACTCGAACGATCTGTTCTCGCGCCAGGATTTCCAGCCAAAATCTAAAGCAGATGCAACCGATTTTTCTGGTCATGAGCACGCCAGCATCCAGCAAGAGCACCGTCTCGAGATGACGGGAGTACAGCCGCAGATTGGGACAACCCCAAAAAGTCACCCCCTGCGAAGTAGGGGGTAGCCGCGCCAGCGGCGGGGGTCATGCACAAATAAGTCGGCGAATGCGTGCTGCATGACCCCCCGGCTCGAGCAAGCTCGAGCCAC
>JAYURE010000014.1:0-2458 GCA_043756345.1 Deinococcales bacterium
CGTCAAGGTTTGCGAACCGTGCGGCGTTGGTCGTTGACTCCGGCGTTGTTGCGGCGCGTCTTGCGGGCCGGTTTTCCGGTGGTGACGCATCAAACGCAATCGCCCAATGATGACATCGGGCATTTTCGCGTGGTGCATGGTTTCGATGCTGGCGGTTTTATTGTTGGCGATTCGATGTTGGGTCCGAAGGTGCGCTATTCCGATGCCGATTTTGAACGCATGTCGAAGCCGTACAATGCCGAATTCGTGATGGCGTTTCGGCCTGCGCAGGCGAATCGGGTGGCGTTGCTGCTCGGCAAGGATTGGTCGCGGGAATCGAACCTCGAGCGTTTGCGGGCACGGTCTTTGGCGCGGGTGAGTGTCGTGCCGAACGATGCGTTTGCCTGGTGGGGTTTGGGCGTGTCACGTTTGTTGCTTGGCATGCCCAAAGGTGCGGCGGCAGCGTTTGATCAGGCGGTGCTGGTCGGGTTGCCTGCCAAGCATTTTTGGTATCAGCCGGAGGCGTTCATGGCTTGGAACCGTGTCGGCGCGTTCGAGACCACACGCCGTGTGGCGCTCGTGTCTCTCAAAGGCTACGCGAACAGCAGCGAGATCAATTTGGCCTTGGCGGTGGCGCTCGAGGGTTTGGGTCGCAAGTCAGAGGCGCTGTTGGCGCGTCGTGCTGCCGCCAGGGAAGATCCACGTGAGGACGCTGCCGTTCGGGTTGGTCAAGTGGGTCGTTGAAGGCTCGAGGCGCGTCTCGAGCAACCTTTCAGTACGTGCGAATCCAGTCCACTTCGCAACTAAAATTTTCGGCCCGTCCATTGCCGACGGTCAGGCCGTAGCGTTCGATGGTGCCGGTGTTTAGGGCCGGTCCGCGCAGCAGGTTCCCGGACCGTGTGGGTCGAAACGCCGTGAACGGCACATAAACCTCGCGCCATTTGCCTGCCGTGGTTGCAAAGACGGCTCGGTACGTGACACGGCTGGCGCTCGAGGTCACGAGTTGGATGGCGTAACGTTTGCCATCGCCGCGCACGCGCAAGCTGATGCCTTTGAAGGCGCTGAGGTTGCTGGGTGTCGGGTACGAACGGATGCCTGCGAAACCACCGTCGTTCTCGAGGCGAATGCGGCCCGAGAATTTGAGTGTGCCATTGCCAATTGAGAACCGGCTGCTCGAGATGCCACCCATGACGGCATCGTTGCGAACGAACCAGTTGGTGCTGGCCGTGTTGAACTCGAAGATGCTGGCAGCGCTCGCGGTGGTCAGCAGGCCAATCAGCAGCAAGCAGACGATCAAGGTTTGTTTCATGACTCGAGGCTACGGGATTTGCGGCCGGAAGATTGTGTCAGGCTATGCTGAGAATCACTGATGCCTGCCAACCCAGATCAACACTCCTTAACCGTCCTGTCTCGAGCGTATGAACGTTACGGTTTGCAGGCGAGCGATTGGATTGAGGATTTCACGCAAAATGGTGGCACGGTGTTTTGCAAATCGGGTTGCCTGCATTGTTGCAACTTACCGATTCGCGTCAGTCTGCTCGAGGCGTTGTTGACGGCTTCGCAGCTTTCAGATTCGCAACTTGAATCGATGCAAACTCGAGCCCGAGAAATCCTGGAAAACGCCAGTGTTGCCAGCAGTTGGGACGATTACTTTTTAAGCCATCGCTCGAGGATTGGGTACTGTCCATTGCTCGATCAGACCACCGGGGCCTGCACCGCTTACGAGGTTCGTCCGGGTCGTTGTCGTGACACGTACAGCGCCATGAACGCGCATTTTTGCACGGTCGGCACACTCGAGAACCTGAACCGCCGTGAACGATCCGATTACAACCGTCAGGTCGAAGCGAATCCGGTCACGGATGGCGTGACGCATTACATCGCGCCGCTCGAGGATTTGGGCACGAACATTTGGGAGGTCGCCAGCGAGGAGATGCGTTCGGGTTGGGGCTTTGAAATCTGGGGCGATTTCTGGGTTTTGACGGCGTTGACGCAAGACGATACGTTCATGGCTGCGGTTCGGGCTGGGCAGGTCAAGCTGGCGCGAAAGCGTGCAAAAACAATCGGATTGTTCAACATCGAAATTGTCGAGATCGGCTGAACATCTCTCGAGCTTAAATTGGTGCAACAAAAAAGCCCGAGCAATTCACACTCGAGCCTCAATGATTATTGTTCTCTCAGGCTGTGCAATTCAGCATCCATTGAATCCCGAATTGATCCCGGAACGAAGCGTAATGTGCGCCCCAAAACATTTTGGTCAATGGCATTTCGATCACGCCTCCGACCGACAATGCAGCAAAAATCTTCTCGGCCTCCTCGAGCGTGTCCGGCTCGAGCATGATGTGCGAGTTGTTGCCCGCGTTCAGTTTGAAACCCATCGTTTCTGGCGCGTCGGTGCCCATCAGGATGTGACCACCAAGAATCGGCAGTTGCACGTTCATGACCAAGTTCTTGTCGGCCTCGGCAAGCGGGTGGTTCGGGT
>JAYURE010000015.1:0-2458 GCA_043756345.1 Deinococcales bacterium
AAGACCGACAAAGCCAACATGATGATGGGCAAGAACGACGTCATCGAAATTGCCGCGTACCCGAAATTCAAGCTGCTGGCCCGCAACATCACCGCCAAAAGCGCAACCTTGATCTACCAAGGCAAAGACGCCCACGCACCATTTGAATTCTACGAAGCCGCATTGATCAAGGACGGCTGGAAGTCCAGCGATGCGATGGCCGGTAAAGGCGACGCAATGGCCGGTGACGCCATGGCCAAAGGTGACGCGATGGCAGGCAAGCCAGCCGATGCGATGGCCGGTAAGGGCGACGCAATGGCCGGTAAGCCAGCCGATGCGATGGCAGGCAAGGGCGACGCGATGGCCGGAAAAGGTGACGCAATGGCCGGTAAGGGCGACGAGGCCATGATGATGGCCGCCAAGCACTCCGTCACGAAATTCACCAACAAAACCTTCACCCTCGAGCTTGATTCCAAACTCGTTGGCGACCGCGTAACCGTCGAATTTGAACTGAAATAAGCGACAAGACTTCAGACAAATCTCAAGCAGATTTCAAAACGGGACGCTCGAGCGATCAACCTCGAGCGTCCCATTTTCGTCAAGCTCATTGTTGAGAATCCCGTGTCCAAGCTGCAATCTCGGATCGGTCCAAATCGGCTCGAGTCGGCTTGGAAACACAATTTTCGGCTCAAAGCCGGTAAACTGATACCGTTGTGACTCCTGCCTTGAATCCAGAATCAAACTTTGAACCGACCGCGAAGAAGGCCCTGATCGGCCCGACCGGGATCAGCTTGCTGGTCGTGTCGCTGGTGGTCGCCGCAAGCGCCGTGGCCTTCGAGTCGTCCTTCGGTGACAAAATCCTGCCGGGAGTGGTCGCCGCCAACATTCCACTCGGCGGATTAAAACTCGAGGCGGCAACGCAAAAACTCGAAACGGCACTGCTCAAAGCAGCCGCACCGCAATTGACGGTTCGGGCCGGAACGCAATCACTGGTTTGGAATGCCCGCGAGTTGGGATGGAAACCGGACGCTCGAGCGACCGCAACGTTGGCACAAGAAATTGGGCGACGCGGCAATGTTTTCAAACAGATTCAAGATCGCTTGAACGCACTGGCCGGAAAGATCGCAACACCATTGCAAGCCAAAATGGATGAAGCCACGGTGCGCAACGAATTCTCGAAACTGGCCAAACCGTTCCTGGTGCCTGCCAAAAACGCCACGATTCAACTCGAGGCTGGACGCTTCACCGTCACGCTGGATCGCATCGGTCAGGGCCTCAACCTCGAGCCGAGCATTCGCGCTTACATGCAAAATCCAAGCATCACCGAATTGAATTTGAAAGTCGTGCCGGTCGCCGCCGAACACACCAGCAGCGAATTCATCGCGCTGGCCGAACGAGCAAATGATTTGTTGCGACCGATCAAGCTGACCTACATCGCACCCGGAAGCTCGAGCAACGCAAGTACCCGTGTTCTGACTGCGCTCGAGGTTGCCAAACTGTTCCGCATCAAAAACGGATCGCTCGAAGCGGACAGCGAGAACATTCAAGATCGACTCGAGCGTGTTGCCAACGCTTTCGATCAACCGGCACGACAAGCGCGTTACGTTCGTTACCAAGGGCAGCTGGTGGTCAAACCGGAAGCTCGAGGTTGGAAGTTAGATCTGAAAACCGCCGGGTCATTGCTGGCCGAAGAAGTCTTGCGTTCAGATTCCGCCGAAGTCATCTTGCCGGTGATCGGTGATGAACCTCGAGTCGCCGCGCAAACCCTGCCAAAACTGACGGGACTGACCCTGATCTCCGAGGCAACCACCACCTACTACGGCTCGAGCCGTGAACGCATGATCAACGTTGCCACCGCGACCGGAAAACTCGATGGTTACGTGGTTCCAGCCGGACAAGAATTCAACTTCAACGAAGCCGTCGGTCCAATCGAACTCGAGAATGGATTCGCCGAAGCACTCGTGATCTCAGGTGGTCGTACCGTCAAAGGCGTCGGTGGTGGCGTCTGTCAAACCAGCACCACCGCATTCAGGGCGTTGTACAAAGCGGGCCTCCCGGTGCTTGAACGCAACCAGCACGCCTACCGCGTGAACTGGTACAACCCAATCGTTGGTTTAGATGCCGCCGTCTACCAACCCAGCCTGAACTTACGAATGCAAAACGACACCACCGGAGCCTTACTGATTCGCGCACAAACCACTCCGGGCAGCCTGACTGTGCGCATTTACGGGCAACCCATCAATCGCAAAGTTGTGATTTCAAACGCCGTGATCCTCTCGAGAACAGCATCCCCACCGCCCGCGTTCGAGTTCGATTCACGATTACCACCCGGAGCCCGTAAGCAAGTCGACTGGGCCGTAGATGGTCTTCGCACCCGCGTCACCCGAACCGTCACCGATGCGAAAGGCTCGAAGACCGATGTGACCGCCAGCGATTACCGCGCTTGGCGAGCCGTGTACGCGGTTGGTCCGACCGCACG
>JAYURE010000016.1:0-6741 GCA_043756345.1 Deinococcales bacterium
GACATCAAGGCCATTTGTTGCTCGAAACTCAGGTTCGCAAGGCCCGAGACGCGATTCATGGCGTTCAGGTCCTGGTCAAAGCAGTGTGCGATCAGGGCGATCAGCAGGGCCTCCATCGTCTCGAAGTTGGAGTAGAACGCGCCTCGAGAGTATCCGGCATTTTCGGTGACGTGATCGACAGAGGTGCCCTCGAAGCCTTGACGGGCGAACAGGACTCGGGCAGACTCGAGGAGGTGCAGGCGGGTTTGGGCACGGCTTTCTTCACGGGTCAGGCGTTTTCGGTTGAGCATGTCTGTAGTGTATCGCGTGCGTTTTGCCTCCTTGTGGTTCGGGTGGTGTGGTCGTGGGTTACCCAATTCCATACAAATAAGTATACAGATACATTATTGTATTTGTCAACAGATATGGATTTTAGATTGCCCTTGCCCGGGTCATGCGAGGCCGTTCTCAAAATCGAAAACCACTGAACAGCCAAGGCGACCTGTAGAAATCGCCAATTCTTAAACTTAAGTTTAAACATAATGTTGGATATTTGAATCAAGTTTTTCACATCCACAAAAACCTCATATTCTGTTAGAATCAGAATATGAGGTTTCGATCACCAGAACTCGAGGGCGTCTCGAGCCACAACCAAACGCTCGGCTGTCCACAATGTCAACGCCGCATGGAACTCGTGGGTTTACGCGATGGCGAACAGGCGTATTGGTGTCATACCTGTCAACGTGGTTGGCGGGCGGGGCACTTGCCACCAGAATCCCGGCTCAAACGCAGCAAGGCTGATTCGAGCACTGATTCTGATTCGGGTCGGGATTCACAGGATTCCGGGCCATCGCGTCGCGCCGCTTAAATCGAGACTGTACAAATCGAGCTTGGGCTGACCCAGGATGGGCTCGAGGCTCATCTTGGGTCGTAAATCTTGCTCGAGATCACATTTAATATGTTTACAGTTTGTATACTTTTTTATCAAAGTGATCCGAGCCATTGGACCTGAACGAATTGGAGACAGCATGAAAGCATTCGTCACCGGCAGCACCGGACTTCTCGGTAACAACTTGGTCCGTGAACTCCTCGAGAACGGCTATGAAGTCCGCGCCCTGGCCAGAAACCGCGCCAAAGCCAACACAACCTTTATTGGATTGAACGTCGAAATCATCGAGGGCGACATGGAAAACGTCGCCGGGTTCGCCAAATCACTCGAGGGTTGCGACGTGTTGTTTCACACCGCCGCGTTCTTCCGCGAATACTATGAACCCGGCGATCACTGGCCGATGCTGAAGGACATCAATGTTGATGCCACGATAGAACTGCTCGAGGCTGCCGAACGCGCCGGAATCAAACGGGCGGTTCACACGAGTTCCAGCGGCACGATTGGCATGAAACCGAACGGCGCATACGGCGATGAAAGCACGGTCATTCCGCTCGAGACCACATCAAACCTGTACTTCCGCAGCAAAGTCGAATGTGATGTTGCGATCAAGAAATTTCTCGAGAATCACAAGCTCGAGGTCATGACGATCCTGCCCGGCTGGATGTTCGGTCCAGGCGATGCCGCACCGACCAACTCGGGACAACTGGTGCTGGATTTTCTGGCCCGTAAACTGCCCGGAATTCTGGACGGTGGAACCACCGCCGTCGATGCTCGAGATGTCGCCCGAGGGATGCGACTCGCGGCACAATCTGGACGCAACGGCGAGAAATACATCGTCGCTGGAAACTTCGTCAGCCTCGAGCAAATTTTCTTGGGCATCGAAATGGCATCCGGCGTTCCCGCACCGAAACTGCGATTACCGAGCGCACTCGTGCTGCTGATCGCGCACGTCACAGGGTTCTATGCGCACCTGACACGCACACGCCCGATGATGCCACTCGAAGGCGTGAAGGCGATGCAGGCCAAAACCGGTGCAGACTCGAGCAAAGCCATGCGCGAATTCGGCCTGAGTTTTCGGCCCATCGAGGAAACCTTGCGCGATACGGTCGCCTGGTTTCGCAGCCACGCTCGAGCCTCCTGAACCGCTACACTGAACGTGTGATCCCGGCAGAATCATCCCAGCCAACCCTGCGCGAACGCCGCCGTGAGAAACGCACGCTCGAGATTTTAACGGCGGCACTCGAGGTCTTTTCCGAACAGGGTTACTCGCAAGCCTCAATGGATGCCATCGCCGAACGTGCGCTGCTGACCCGAGTTGGGCTGTACAAGCACTTCCGCGACAAGGCGACGCTCGTGATCGCACTGCGCGAATGGAAACTCGCCGAACTTGCCGAGCGCGTCCAGACCGCCATCGAAACCGCACCGAACCTCGAGACGAAAATCCGGGCGATTGTCTTTGAAACCGTTGGCTTTCAGAACGATCACAAAAACTTTTTTCGCGTGCTCGTCGCCACCAGTTTCAGTGCCGACATTCCCACAGATGAATCGCTCAAACCGTACTTGTACACCTTGCAAAACGTGCTCGAGGCTGGCATTCAATCTGGCGAACTCAAAGCCGGTCACTCGCTCGAGTACGCGGGAATGCTCGCCACACTCGCGTTCGAGCCTTCGATCAAACGCAGTTTCGTCAGTGTGCCGGAAGTTTATGTTGCCTCGCCAGAACTGGCCGAGATGATCGTCAAGCTGTTCCTGCATGGCGCGATGAAATAAAACCTGGCTCGAGAACTTTTGATCCCGAACTGTCCGCTTTCCACTTTCCACTGCCGTCATCGCAACGCAACCTTAAAGCTTTCCCGAGCACGGTCACGCATGGCTTTGATCGCATCCCAGTTTGGGGCGCGACGCTCGAGGACAGTCTCGAGTAAGGCTTGCACATCGAAATCCGTGCTGACGGAAACGGCTCCGGCATCCAGGCAGAAGTTGGCAACTTTCGGATCGTAGGAAACACCATAAAACGGCGTACCAGCGGCTGCCGCCAGAATCACGGCATGGAGCCGCACGCCGACCACCGCGCCCGCATTGGCGATCAATTCGACCGCACGTTTTGGATCGGCGGTCTCCTCGAGCCTGACACCAGGAATCAATTTCATCGTTTGAAGTTCGGCGGTGTCCACACCGGGTTGAAACGAAAACGCGATCACTTTGCGACCTGCCTGTGCGAGTCCCATGCCGAGTTCGACGAGTCGTGCTGTCGCGCCGGGTTGTCCACCTCGAGGCGCGAGGATCACCGTGTTCAAATCTGGTTTGACCTCGAGTTTCAAACTGGCTGGCTCGAGCAGCAAGGCCGGATCTCCACCGAGCAAGGTTTTCACACCCAACTTTTCCAAGTACGCCAGCGAACTGCTTTCGCGCACAATCGCTTTGACATCTTTCAACGCGCCAGTCACAGCCTTTTCACCTGCGCTCGAGAGTGGCCCGATGCTTTGGTTGAAGATCACGGCTTTTTTCTTGCGAAATTTGGCGAGGCGAATCAGGCCGAGGTAATACTGCAAGGTTCGGGCGCTGGTTTTGTCTTGCAACAAGCCGCCACCACCCGAGAACAACACGTCCGCTTTGCCGAGTGCGTTCCAAACCTCGAGCGGGCGCATCCGATGCACGGCGTTGACGCTGTACAACTTCGAGGTTTCTTTTGGCGTGTTGGAAAGCACCAACGGCACATGCCCGAGCCGTTTGAGTTCCGTGGTGATGGCCAGCAGAATCGCCTCATCGCCGGTGTTCGCGTAACCGTAGTATCCAGAGAGCGCAACGATCATTTGGTCATGCCGTTTCTTTTTTGCGTGGTGTGCGACGGCGACGGCGACGCGGTTCGCTCGAGGTTAGAACCGGCGCGGCTGCACTGGCTGCAACCTCGAGCACGGGTTCAACCGCGATGGCCTCGAGCGGTTTTTTCAACGCGGCGAGCATCGCACTGGCGTACTTGCGCAAGCGTTCTGGCCCCATGCCTCTGATCGCGGCCAAACCATCAATCGATTCCGGGTTGACACTGGCTATCGCACTGAGAATCGCATTCGAGGCGACGACCAGTTTGCTGACCTCGAGCGTGCTGGCCTCCAAGTCGCGCCATTCGCGCAGACGGGCGTACCGTTCGAGTTCGGCGGCGTTCAGTGCTCCCGCCGGATCGCCCTTGGCGGGCTCGAAGGATTGCGCAATTTCGATTACCGGTTCGGGCGTGGGTTCTGGTTCTGGAACAACCTTCGGGACTGGCTCGAGAACCGGCTCGAGCGTCGGTTCAGGAATCACGGCGGCCAGCACCGGCGCAATCTCGGATTGCATGGCCCGTTCGAGGTCCGCCCACAAATCCTCAATGTCCTCGAGACCAACCGAGAGGCGCACAAGTTTCGCCGGGAATTGCGTCAAACCACTGATCGTGCCACCAGGTTCTGATGCCGTGAACAAACTCGGTTTGATTTCACGCTCGAGCCGCACCGACACCACAGGACCGAACACCGGCACATTGCCGGGCGACAGCATCTGCCGGGCCGCAATCACGTAACCGCGATGCGATTCCAAACCGGGATAGTACACGTCGCGCACACCAGTTTTGGCTTTCAAACGTTTGGCCAACTCGAGCGCGGTCGCCGATTGTTTCTCGATTCGCACCGATAAGCTTCGCAATCCCGCACTGGCAATTTGTACCTCGAGCGTTCCAGGTTGCGTACCAACCAATGCCCGGTGCGCCCGCAATCGTTCGAGCACTTCCGGGTTGCGACCGGCAATGGCTCCAAACCCGAGGTCATTCACGCCAGTCAACGCGCCCGCGCCAGCATGCAACACCAAATCCACACCAAAACCGAGCCCTCGGGTCACGAATGATGAAACGAGTGTCACATCGGCCAGCACCAGAGCGCCCGCCTCGTGCGCCCGCCTCGAGACGCTACCGAGGTTGACGACTTTCAGGGTCGCAGTCGAAGGGGTCTCGCACCAAACCAAGCTGGTGTGCCGGAAACGCCATTGGCTCGGATCGGCCAGGTCGCGGTATTCAACAATGATCCCGAATTCCTCGAGCAACCCGAGGGCCGCAAAGGTTGGGGCGCTGACCTCATCGTGCGCCACAACCCGATCACCGGGCCGCAACAACCGCGCCACCGCATCGATTGCTGCCGCACCAGAACGGAAGGCCAAGGCCCAGGCCGACTCGAGGTGATGGCTGTTTGGGCTGGTGTGACGCGAAGGCGTTTCAGATTCGGCATCATCGGCTTCGCTGAGCGTTTGAGGTGTAGTAGGTGTCGTGGGCCGTGAACCATCCTCGAGTGCCGCCAATCGCGCCTCGAGATCGCGCAGGGCGTTCTCATGGGGGTTGGAGGAATCGGTCAGAAGGGGTTGGACGGCGCGTGTATCGAAACGGAATTCGTCCATGCAAGCCCATCTTAACCGCCCAGGGCCAGAATTTCGAGCCGCATATGGACTGTGATCTGACAAAACACGCCATCAACCGCGCCCTGTCAAGTTTGTAATGGTTGACTTCTGGATTCCTGACCCTCAAAGCCTAGTCTCACTCTCGAACGGGTAGAATGCCGCATGATTCAGTTTCATCGCGTGACACTCGAGTACCCGGTCACAAAGACCTTGGCGCTTGACGAACTCAACCTGTCGATCAAAAAAGGCGAGTTCGTGTACCTGACCGGGCATTCCGGTGCGGGCAAGTCGAGTTTTCTGAATTTGATCATCAAGCGGGTCAAGCCAACCCGAGGCCAGGTTTATGTCGGTGGCGAGAGTTTATCGAAGTACAAAGGCGCGAAGATCGCGCACCATCGCCGACGCATTGGGATGGTCTTTCAGGACCATCAGCTTTTGGATCACCTGTCAATTGCCGAGAACATTATGTTTGCCTTGCGGATCACGAACACGCCAAAAGAACTCTGGGAGGACCGGACGACTCGAGTCTTGCGGCTTGTGGGCTTGGCACACAAGAAACTGGTTTTTCCGATTCAGCTTTCCCAAGGTGAACGCCAACGCGTGCAGATCGCCAGGGCCATCGTCACCGAACCAACCTTGATGCTGGCGGACGAACCGACCGGCAATCTCGATCCAGATGTCAGTTGGGAAATCATGGAATTGTTGAACGAGATCAACCTGCGCGGAACCACGGTGGTCGTGGCCACACACTCGAGGGATATTGTTGAACGTCACCGCAGGCGCACCCTGACCTTGCGCAAAGGCAAACTGGTACGTGACGATCCAAACGGCGGTTACGCGATTTAAAGAGCAGTCAAAAGTGAAAAGTTCCAAGTGAAAAGGAAACCCCCGAGCCTCAAAGTAAAGAATTCAATACTTGAAATTTAGAAACTAAAACCCAAATGAAAAACAAATCTTTCCACTTTCCACTTTCCACTTTCCTCTTCTCGAGGCAAGCATCAACATTCACTCCGCACCCGCCGAGAACCCGTCCATGATGTACCACTTTCGTCAATCCTGGCTTGCGGCCCGCAACAACCTGACCGCAACGATTGGTACGCTGGCCACGATGACGCTAACACTGACCATTTTGGCGTTGGTGGTGCTCTTAACGCTCAACCTTGAGCGCATCTCGAGAAGCATTGAACGGGACGTGCAGATCACAGTTTGGTTGAAACCGGACGCGAAAAGTGACGAGGTTGGACAGGTATTGCAGGGCATGGACAGTTTTGAATCGGTCACATTCGTGGACAAAACTGAGGCGTACAACCGTTTGATCGTCGATTATTCCTATTTTGCGAACGCCTCGAGAACTGTGGAAAATCCGCTCGAGGATCGGTATCAGATCAAGCTCAAAAGCATCACTGGGATCAAAGCGATTGCCGATAAAATCCGGGCGATTCCCGGGGTTGAATACG
>JAYURE010000017.1:0-6738 GCA_043756345.1 Deinococcales bacterium
AAATCTGCACCCGTGAAATCTCGAGTCAGACCGATGACGGCGCAACGCATCATCTCGAGTTTTTTGACGTATTCACTGCTGATCGCCATTGGCATCTTCGCGGTCTTTCCGTTCGTCTGGACCTTCGCCATCAGCATCACCGATAAAACTTTCGCGGGCGGCACGAGCATTTACGATTTTCCTGGAAGCCTGCTGCCGCAGCGTGTGACCTTGCACAATTTCTATGAGGTTTTCACCAAATTCAGTTTGGCAAAATACTTGTTTAACAGTGTCGTCATCACCGCTGGAACCGTGATTGGTACGCTCGCGGTTTCGGCATTCGCGGCATATCCACTCTCGAGACTGAAATTTCCGGGCCAGCAGTTTATTTTCGGCGCGATTCTGGCGACACTTGTGCTGCCGAACGAAACCGGATTCATCGTCAACATCTTGACCTTGCAGAAATTAGGTTTGTTGAACAGTTACGCGGGTGTCGTCATCCCGATCATTGCCACGGCGTTTGGCATTTTCGTGATGCGTCAAGCGTATCTGTCCATTCCTGAGGCATTGCTCGAGGCGTCCCGAATCGATGGTGCGACCGAATTGCAAATCCTCTGGCGCGTGATGATTCCACTGTCACTTCCGACTCTGACGGCCCTCGGGATTTTCACGCTGGTCAACACCTGGAACTCGTACTTCTGGCCAAGCATCGCCCTGATTTTCGCGCCCGAGTTGCAACCACTTTCGGTGGCGATGCTGAAACTCAAAGGCCAATTCAATTACGATGTCTACAACGTCGCGGCGGGCGCAATGATCCTGATGCTACCGGTGCTGGCAGTCTTCTTGGCGGCCCAAAAGTTATTCATGCGTGGCTTGGATGGCGCAGTGAAGTAAGGCAGGGAAAGTGAAAAAGTGGAAAGTTCAAGCGCGAACAGCCCGTGAGCGACCAAAGCCCGAAGGTGCTGTTGTAGGGTCAAGACAGGTGCTGTCTTGGGAGCAAGAAAGTGAAAAGTAATAGCCCAAATCAAAAGCTCGAGTCTCAAGGGTTTTCTTTCCACTTTCCACTTGGCACTTTTCACTGGGTTCTTCTCTACTCGAGAATTGAACATCAAGTTTTCCTAGAACGCTTTAGGCTGAAGGTCATTGTCTGCTCGAGCCCTCGAGACTTCCTTCGCAGTCTTTCTTCTCTGAATTGGTGACCCATGAAACTTGATGATCTTTTAAAGCATTGCGTGAAACACGGCGCTTCTGATATTCATTTGCATGCGGGCATGTCGCCGCACATGCGGGTCAATGGCAAAATGATGTCGGTCGCTCCGGGCATTTTGCCGCCTCAACTGACCGAAGGTTTGGTGGCGCAGATGTGCAATGAGCGTCAGTGCGAAATTTTTGCGCAAAAAAATCAGGTCGATTTCGCGTACAGCATTCCGAGCACCGGGCGTTTTCGTGTGAATTTGTTTCGGCAGCGCGGCAGCGTTTCGGTGGTCTTGCGCGTGATCAATGCGGACACTTCGGTGTTTTCAAAAGTGAAATTACCGGGCGACACGATGGAGTTCTTCGCGCATCAAAAGCGTGGCATTGTGTTGGTGACCGGTCCGACTGGTTCGGGTAAATCGACGACACTGGCAGCAATTTTGGATTGCATCAATTCGACTCGAGAGGAAA
Source organism: Deinococcales bacterium (assembly GCA_043756345.1). Classification (GTDB taxonomy): domain Bacteria; phylum Deinococcota; class Deinococci; order Deinococcales; family JAAFIG01; genus JANOWZ01. Next base: position 1,645 of record JAYURE010000017.1, read on the forward strand.
TGATCGTCACCGTCGAGGACCCGATTGAGATGCTGCATCCGAACAAAAAAAGCATTGTCGTGCAGCGCGAGATTGGTCAGGATGCCCCAAGTTTCGCCGAGGCGCTCGTGGCGGCGATGCGTCAAGACCCGGACGTGATCATGATCGGTGAGATCCGTGATTACGCAACCGCGCAGGCCGCGATCAGTGCCGCGCAAACCGGACATCTGGTTTTCAGCACTTTGCACACGATGGATACGATTCGCACGATCAACCGGATCATGGAACTTTTTCCGCCAGAGGAACGTGCGATTGCACGAATCCTCTTTGCCGATGCGCTCGTCGGTGTCGTTTCGCAACGTTTGCTACCGCGAGCCGATGGTCAGGGCCGGGTCGCTGCACTCGAGGTTTTGCGTGGCACCTTGCGCGTCAAGGATTTGATTAAAGATGAGGATCGCACCCCGGAACTCAAAGATGCACTGCTCGAGGGTCGAGAGGTTGGCATGCTCGCCTTCGATGATCACCTCGCCGAATTGTGCAGCGATGGCGTGATCGATTTTGACACCGGGTATTCTGCGGCAACCAGTCCGCACGAGTTCAAATTGCGTGTCCAGGACGGCAGTGCGAACAAATCTCGAGAACCCGAACCGCTGGCGGTGGCGACCTCGAGACGCGACCGACATTACTGAAAAACCAGTTAAAAGTGCAAAGTGGAAAGTGAACAACACCAATCCTTTCCACTTTGCACTTTTAACTTTTCACTTGCCCTTTCCCGCTCTTTGCACTTGAGTCTTCGCTTTCGGTGTGTAAAATCATGTGTACCCGTGCGCTTTTACCTGTATACTCGTCCGCGTGAATTTTGGTCGTCGTTTGATTCTGTTTGTTTTGGTTGGGCTTTCATTGCTTTCGAGCGCGTTGACAAGTGCCCAGGTGATTCGCAATTCCCCGAGCTATCCAAAAGGCCATCCGAAAGTTCGGGCGGAGCAGTCGCGGTTGGCGACACGGCAGTTGATCTGGCCATTGGATTCGCAGACTGCGTTCGTCAATGGTTCGTCGGTGTACATGAGTTTGCCGATTCGTATCGTCGCAGGCCGGACAATGTTGCCGTTGCGCGAACTGGCGCGGGTGTTGAATTTGAACCTCGAGTTCGTGCCGAACGTGGCCGATGGGATTCGTTTGGGCAAACTCGATTTGTATCCAGGCTTGAAATTGGCGCGTCTCGAGGGCAAGCAATTGCCGCTTGCGGACGTGGCGAGCGTGATTGATGGTTCGTTGTACATCGCGGCCCGCATGCTCGAGGTGGCGATCATGGCGAGTGTTGCTGTGGACAACGTGCAACGTTTATTGACCCTGACCGTCTCGAGCGAGGACCGGTTGACCACGCAGCGTTTGCCCGTGGCACGCTTCACGACCGATAAGCGCGAGTACCGCATCGGCGAGCCAGTCCTGATCACCGAGTACAGTTACGACCCGGATGGCACGCCGATTGCCAGCCTCAGTTATGCCGGGCGTGAGGAGGCGTTTTTCACGGCGGGCATGAAGACGATTTCTTTGGTGGCAACGAACCGTTTGGGTCGCTCAAGCGAACCGTTTGCAGTGAAAGTCCGTGTCACCAGTGAAGTCATGTATTCGGCTCGAGAGTACGCTCAACGCTTCACGCCGGTCGGCAAGACCTTCAACGATCCGGGTGTGCTTTCATACCCGGCTTTGATTCCGCAGCGTGATGATTTCTCGAGCACCTTGCTTGTGTCCGATTCGCCAGAAGAACCTCTGACTTCTGGGTTGCTGCTGGCCGAAACAATTCTTGGCGAGGCCCGTTTGGTCGCGTATCACACGAATGCCACGCCCGGACCAGGCCGCGTGCTGGTCCTGGTCACGAACCTCGAGCCGGACCCGGTGGCCGTGAACCTGCGGCGTTTCGGCGAGACGACCGCGACCAACATCGTTGGGGTGCTCGGGCAGGTCAGTTTGCTCGATTTCTTGACGGATACGCGCTTGGACACCTTGCGCCTCGAGCCCGGAGCGACCTCCGCCCTCTACCAAAGCCCGAGTTTCACGCCCGGTCATGGCATCAACACGATGATGGACCTCGAGACGAACGGGCAAGTGTTGATCGAAACGTACTTTCTCGAGGATCGATTGCGCGACATCCTGGGTGATTTGCGTTCCAATACCGCCCTCGAGTCCTTGCGCGATTTGCCAGTCTTACCGTTGGATTCCAATCACGTGCGCGGCAGTTTCCCAAATTCCACCCGTCAGTACCGCCTCGACCTGAGCACCCTGGCCCTCGGCTCGAGCACCCGTTTGGTCGTCGGTGATGGCGTGCTTGACCCTGCGCTTCAGGGCCGCGACGCTCTGACAGACCGGCCCATGACGTTGCTCGGCAATTTCGGCGCGACTTACAAGATCATCCTCGAGAACGTTCAAGGCACGCTCGGCGCTTTCGTGCCTCGTGGTGGGCCGTATGCGGGCGCGGTGCGTTTGAACGGCGCGTATCAGCCCTTGCCGGACAGCGGCGTGCTCTACCGTAACGATTTGCCCCTCGTCCTCTACCGTTCGCTCGAGGGCAACCGCTTGCCAAACAACCGCATCGAACTAGAGTTTGTGCCCGCCAGCGGTTCGTTTTTGCCGGTCAATTTCTTGATCTACCGGCTCGAGGCGCAGAATGGGTTGCAGGCCAAAGGCAAGTTGGGGGCAAAAAAGTAGGCTCGAACCTTCTTTTGACCATTTTCGCCTGAACTCGAGCCCATAAATGCCCGTGTTTAGTCCTCTGGCAGCTCGAGCCTGCGCCTTATTCGCGCTGGAGTCCCCAAGGGGCTCGAGCCTGGGTCTAGAATTTGCCGGGCAAAGCTGCTACAGTCTCGTCTTGTGACGGTTCTGAAAGGGTCTTACGCTTATACGACGCTAGGATTCTGGAATATCACGGTACTTGCTGGTTCAGATCATGCTGGTTTTGTTCATGATGGTTTGGTTCACTCATCCGCCGCAAGGATGGGTGTTTTCAATTTTTGCTGACCGTGCCCAACTCGGGACGGTTTGGCCCTGGGTCGTTGCACCCACGGCAGAAGGCGAGGGAGTCGCGTGAAGAAAGAGCAATACAGTCCCGGTGATCGTGTCGTCCTGCCACCTTACGGTGTCGGCATCGTGTCCAACATTCAAACCAAAAGTGTCGCCGAAACCGAACACAAGTATTACCAAGTTGAATTTCCAAACGGCACCTCGAAGGCGTATGTGCCGGTCAATGCCCCACAAAGCGTCGGTTTGCGCCCAGCCCTGTCCGAGGCCGAAGTGCCGGAGATCATGGGTCGGTTGCGTTCCGGTCGCGTCAGCCTGCCGCGCCAATGGGCGGCACGTCACCGCAAAGTGACCGAAATCTTGGCCTCGGGTGATCCGTACCGGATTGCGGCCCTGGCCGCCGAGTTGCGCCGTTGGGACGATGAGCGCGGTTTGCCAGATTTGGACCGTCAAGCCTACGCCCGTGCCATCAAATTGCTGGCCGATGAGATGAGCGAAGTCCTGGGAACCGAACGCGGCGAAGTGCGTGCCATGCTCGAGAGCGCCTGGGAAGGCAATAAATTGAACTAAAGTTCAAACACGAATTGCATTAATGATTCTCAAGACCCGGACTTGTGTCCGGGTTTTTTCGTGCTGCACGCCAAAACTCAAGTTGCCCGAAATCTGCCCCGAACTTTTGATTGGTCTAAAAACAGTTCCAAAAGCGGCTTAAGACTATCTAAAGACTTTCGTGATGCAATGCTCCTACACATTTCTCAAACATCGGGTGTACGCTTATGACAAGCGAGGCCCCGGTGAAAACGAACGTCGAACAATCCAGCGTCAGACCTCAACTCACCCAAACCCAGGTTGTTCCGGGCTCGGTGGGCTTGGACCGTCTTGGCAGCAGCCAACAAAGCGGTCCTGGCCTGCAACCCTACCAACCGATTCAAGACACACCAGTAACGCCAACCCTCGGCACACCAGCCCGCACACCCATCGCACGCGGCCCTCGAGTCCCACGCGCACCACAAGCCGAAGAAGGCTGGCTGGACCTCTCTGGCGGACAACTCGAGATCTCTGGCAAGAAACTGTTCGTCGTGGAAGGCCGAGTGACGCGCTTCAACGAAAATACCGGCGAAGTTTTGGGCCAAATGAGCATCCTTTCCAGCATTAAACCCAGCCTCCTGAACGGTCACGTGACCCTGAAAGTCGGACGGCTCGAATTCATGCTCAACATGCTGCAATCCGAACCGTCAACCATGCCCGGAGAACACCGGATGCGCTTCTCGGCTGTGCTCGTTCGCGCCTGAGACAATCACAAACCTGAACCTCGAGCGATTGTGCTCGAGGTTTTTGCTTGTACGGGTGCGCTCGGGTAGATTGGATTCAAATGCTTGAACGCCTGCACCTGAAAAACGTTGGCCCCGCACCAGAACTTGAGATGGAATTTGCCCCTCGAGTGAATTTGATCACGGGTGACAACGGGCTGGGGAAAAGTTTCATGTTGGATGTGGCGTGGTGGACGCTTACAGAGAACTGGATTTTTGAAGTCCATCCGAGTAACGATAAAGCCGAGTCCAGTATCGTATGGCGATCAAGTGCTCGCATTAGTAGCAGGAAAGAAGACTTTCGTTTAGAAAATGCCAGTATCTTTGAGGCAAAAACGCAATCCTGGCCTCATCACTTAATATCTGAGGGCTCAACACTAGTCATTACTATGCGTACTGATGGAATAATTGCTGTGCGTGATTCAGCCAGAGATTATCGAGGGAGCACAGTTTTTACATTTGCGCCAAAAGATGTTTGGGATGGGCTTACCGAGCGTGGTCGCCTGATTTGTAATGGCCTGATCCGTGACTGGGGTAAATGGCAACTCGAGAATGGTGAAGCCTTTCAACAATTCAAAGCTGCACTTGTAAAACTTTCACCTGATGAAAACGAAAAACTTAGGCCTGGAAAATCGACTCGCGTTGGCTTGGACGATGCTCGAGACATTCCCACGCTGAAAATGCCTTACGGTCAGGAAGTGCCGATCACGCAGGCTTCGGCGGGCATTCGGCGCGTGGTTTCGCTGGCTTATATGCTCGTCTGGACTTGGCAGGAACATCTACGGGCAGC
>JAYURE010000018.1:0-6718 GCA_043756345.1 Deinococcales bacterium
AGGTCGGATGTCTTGAACGCCAACGGCAGTTACGCTCCAATCCTGATCACAGTCGATGTGGCACAAACCGCAGCCTCGAGCCTGACGAACACGGCCAGCGTCAGCGGTGGCGGACAAGTGAACACCACGAACGACTCGAGCAACGATCCAACCACGATCACCTCGAGCAGCGATTTGAAGATCACCAAAATTGGCCCGACCAGCATCACGCCGGGATTGCCAGCAACGTACACGATTCGTGTCACGAACCTCGGCCCGAGCGATGCGAAAACAGTCACGGTCAATGATGCGACACCAACTGGACTGAATTTCGTCTCGAGCACAGGCGATTGCACGACAGCCTTCCCGTGCGCCCTGGGTGACATTCCGAACGGTGCGAGCCGCGAGATCACCGTGACCTACGACGTACCAAACGATTACGTGACGGCAGTCCTCGGGGCCGATCCGATCCTTAACACCGCCAGCGTCACCAGCAGCACGCCAGATCCAGACACGGTAAACTCCTCGAGCACCGCAACCACACCGATTGTGGGCAGTGCCGATTTGCAGATCACCAAAGTTGGTCCAAGCACGCAAGTCACACCGGGCACGAACGTTTCTTACACGCTGAAGATCAAAAATGTTGGACCGTCCGATGCCCTGAACGTGCTGCTGGATGATCCGACACCGGCGGGCCTGGATTACGTTTCGACCACTGGCGATTGCAGCACGCTCGTCTGCGATCTCGGCACGCTGACACCCGGCGAGACACGCACCGTCATTGTGACCTTCGCGGTGCCAAGCAATTACCTGACCGACAAGCTTGGACCGGACCCGATTGAAAACACCGCCAGCGTCAAGAGCGACACGCCAGATCCGAACACGATCAACTCGAGTGCGACGGCCACAACCTCGCTCGGCTCGAGCATCGCAGATTTGAGCATCACGAAAGACGATGGCACGCTGGTGGCGATTCCCGGATCACCAATCACGTACACGATCACCGTCAAGAATGCGGGGCCAAGCGCTGCGAATGGGGCTCGAGTGATTGACACATTGCCGAGTGCGATCATTGGCGCGACCTGGACGTGCAGTGCCAGTGCAGGCTCGAGTTGCAGCGCCGCGATTGGTGCTGGCGATCTGAATACGCTGATCAACATTGATGTCAATGGCACCGTGACCTTCACGCTTAAAGGAACGGTCGCCGCCACCGCGACCGGATTGCTGGTCAACAGTGCCAGCGTCACACCACCAGCGAACGTCACCGACCCATCGAGCGCGAACAACACCGATCAGGATTCGCTCGCGCCACAGGCGAACTTGACGATCAGCAAGGTTGGACCAGCGAGCATCACACCCGGCTCGAGGGCAACGTACACAATCACCGTCAAAAACGAAGGACCGTCAAACGCCGCGAACGTGGTTGTCAGCGATCCAACACCGGCGGGGTTGAACTTCGTCTCGAACATTGGTGATTGCACCACAGCCTTCCCTTGCAGCTTGGGCACCATCGCACCGAACACGACCAAAACGACTACAGTCACCTATGACGTGCCCGCGAACTTCGCAGGCTCGAGCGTCACCAACAGCGCCAGCGTCTCCTCGAGCACGCCCGATCCAAGCGGACCGAACACCTCGAGTGCGACCACACCGCTCGCAGGCAGTGCAGATTTAAGTCTCTCGAAAACCGTGACGAATTCTGCACCATTGCCTGGAACGAGCGTGACCTTCACGATTCGCCTGAATAACGCCGGACCGAGCGATGCCGTGAACGTCAACGTTTCCGAACTCCTGCCCAACGGCCTGAGCCTGCAATCGAGCACGATCAGCGCGGGCGCATACAACGCCAACACGGGCGCGTGGACGATCTCGAGGGTTCCAGCGAACTCGAGCGCGACACTGACCTTGACCGTGATCGTCACCAGCAGTGGTCCGATCAAGAACACCGCCGAGATCGTTTCGAGCGGCACGCCAGACCCGGACAGCATTCCAGGCAATGGCAGCATTAACGAGGATGACATCTCGAGCATCACCTTCGGCGCTCCGGTCAGTGACCTGAGCATTACGAAAACGAACGGCACCACCTCGAGCGTGGCGGGATCGCTGGTCACGTACACGATCACGGTGAGCAACAATGGACCAGACACCGCAACCGGCGCGAGCGTCAACGACATCATGCCCACGAGCTTGAGCGGAGTGACTTGGACTTGTATTGCAAGTGCTGGCTCGAGTTGCCCAGCGAATGGCACGGGCAACGTTGCGACCACAGTCAATCTGCTCTCGAGTGGTACGGCGACATTCACTGTGACCGGCACACTGAACGCAACAGCAACGGGTGCACTGACGAACACCGCAACCGTCACGCCACCAACAGGCACGAACGATCCAGAGATCGGCAACAACACCAGCACGGATACGGACGCGATTGGCACTCAGGCGGATCTCGAGGTCGCTAAAACCGGTCCGGGCACAGTCAACAAAAACAACTTGGTCAAGTACGACATCAGCATCAAAAACAATGGTCCGAGCAGCGCAGCAAACGTGATCGTCAGTGATCCACTTCCAGCCGGTCTCGAGTTCGTCTCGAGCAATCCGAGCCAAGGTGCGTGCAGCTTCACAGCAGGAATCGTCACCTGCAACCTCGGTACGTTGGCGAACACGGCGAGTGCCACCGTAGAGATTTTCACCAAGGCCGTCGGCATCGGCAAGATTGACAACACGGCAACCGTCTCGAGTGAAGCGAGTGATCCAGTGACGACAAACAACTCGAGCGTGGCCAGCATCACGGTTGGAACACTTTCGGATTTAACGATCAACAAAACGCACGAAGGAACTTTCGTGGTCGATGAGATCGAGACTTACACATTGCGAGTCAACAACATCGGCACCGATACCGACCCAGGTCCGATCACCGTCACCGATACGCTGCCGGTTGGTTTGAGTTTCATGGGCTCGAGCGGCGAGGGATGGAATTGCACAGTCAGCGGGCAAACCGTGACCTGCATCCACAGCGGTCCGCTGGCGAGCAACTCGAGTCTGCCAGATCTTTTGATTCGCGTCAAAGTCCTGCCCGAAGCTTTCCCAAGCATCACGAATACGGCCCAAGTCTCGAGCACGTTTGGTGAATCGAACATCACCAACAACAGCGCCAGCGACGCGACCGGCGTGACCGCACCGGTCCTCAGACTCTCGAAGACCGCATCATCTGGCGTGATCGAAATCGGCGGCACACTCGGTTACACACTGACCATGAAAAACACCGGCGTCATCGTGATTGACACGCTCGAGTTGAGCGACAACCTGCCGCTCGGATTGGTCTACAAGGCAGCCTCGAGCATACTCGATGGAGTCAGGATTAATGATCCAAAAATCACGGTTGAAAACGGCAAGCAAATCCTAACCTGGACGATTCCCGGATCACTCGAGCCGAACGCGGAACGCAGCATCAAATTCACGGTGGTTGCCACACCGCAATTGCCGGAACGCGAAATCAAAAACACCGCCAGCGCCAGCGGCAAAGCCGGACCGCTCTCGGTTGTGGTCGCCTCGAACGTGGCGGTTGCCAGCACCAAAACCAGCAAAGGCAACTTCAATAACAAAGGCGTGATCGTCGGTCGCGTCTATTTTGACAAGAACGATAACCTCTCCTATGACGAAGGCATCGACGAACCGCTCGAGGGTGCCCGCGTTTACCTGACCGATGGGCGTTACGCGATCACCGATTCCAAAGGCCGTTACAGCCTGCCCGAGATTGACGGTGGACGTTACGCAGTGCGCCTCGATCCGCTGACCGTGCCTTACGAACCCAAAGCCGTCCCGGACGATCAAGGCTTGCGCGGCACGCGATTGGTCGAACTCGAGAATGGCGGCATCAGCACAGAGGACTTCCCGCTCGAATGGAACCGTGCAGCAATTGTCAAAGCACGCAGCACACAGGTTGAACGTGGACCGGTGGGCATCGTCAAACGCCTCGAGCAGGGTGGGGCCGGATACGCCGTCAGCATCACAATCAAACTCGAGACGGCGGTCAAGAACTTGACGATCACAGATCCGTTACCGGCGAGTGCAACTCGAGGAACAATGCAACTGATCGCCAGCGATGGCCGGGCAATCGAGGTCAAACTCGACGGCGACAAACTCGTGATCAAAGGCATCCTCGAGCCGGGCGAGTACACCCTGCGTTACGCAATCTTCACAGCCCAGCCACCAGAATCGGTTGTGACCGATCCAAGCATTTCTTACGAGGAGGTGATCCGATGAAACCCTTTCAGAACTGGTTGCGAAACGGGACGCTCACGGCCCTCTCGAGCCTGACACTGACAAGTTTGAGTCTATTCGCATTTGCACAAACCTCGAGCACCCCGAAAACGCAAGCGCCGATTCAACCGGTCAACGTCGTCAAAAAAGGTGATGTCTCGCTGCCATTGGTCAGTGTCGGGAAAGCTGTCGGCTGGAAGATTGGGGCGGAAGATTACCGCATCAACGTGCCAGCCGCCGCCAACGGGCGCATCACCAGTCTCGAGGTCTTCAGCCCGGACGTAAATCGGAATGATTACGCCAATCAACGCGACCGCAAAAGTTACTACGGCGACGAGTTGTACGGCAAGAAAGCGGATTTGAAAACCGTCTACACACTCTCGGGCAAGAACGGATCACTGTTCAAACAAACTTTCGGCACGAGCAAGCAACACGCCTATGCGCAACTGTATCAAGGTGGACTCGAGCCGGGGTTCTATCCGCTTTCGATCTCGAGTTTTGGCAACGGCAAGAATTCATTCCAGATACGCGCCTCGAAAGGCGTGCGCGTCGAAGCCAGTCAATTCACCGTCAATGCTCGAGGGCAGTACAACCAGGATCAACTCGTCGCGTTCGTTGATGTCAACCCGAGCGCGATTGGTCGAACCGTGCGCCTCGAGAATTACGACGCGGATGGATTGCAAGAAATGCAATTGACGTTGGTCTTGCCGAACGGCTTGCGTCGCACCATGAACGTCTCCGAGGACACAAAATGGGCAGGCAACAACATCACTGTCTCGAGCAAGATGGTTGGTACTTGGAAAATCTTGGCACGGTTGCTGCCGAGCACCGAGCAATTCTCGAACTCGGTGGCGTTCCGATTCCGTTTGAATAGCAAGCCATTGTTCGCTCGGATTCCAGGATTCACCGCACCAGCCGGTCAACCGCTGCCGCCACAACCCACACCCAAAGGCAAATTAAAAGTCATCTCGACAGCCGGATTCTGTGGACAAGAAACGCAGTTCAACGCAGGCTTTACGCTGCGTGGTGTTCACTACACCACCTCGGCAGATTTGGAACTCGCCGCAGGTGTGTACACGCTCGAGCCAGATCAACTCGAGGGTGCAAGCGTCGAACCGTTCACGGTCAAGGTAGAACCGAACCGAACAAGCAACATCACCATCGCGTATCGCGTACAGCCAGAATTAAAACTCGAGCCAGCGCAAACCAGATTCGTGCTCGGCGAAACAGCAACGATTACCGCAACGGTCTCGAGCAAGTTTGCAACGCCACTTCCAGTCAACTTCAAAATCGAACTTCCAGATGGATTGGTACTGAACGACTCAAAAATCAATCCGCAAGAAGGCATTTTTGGAAGTATTCTTCAATTCGTAACTGGTGAAGGCCCGGTCTCAAAAAGTAACCCGATTGTCATCAGTGTGCCAGTACGCGCCTTCAAAGCGCTCGAGAACGCCCATCTTCGCGCAAGCCTCGAGACCAATTGTAATGTCACAGCCGACTCGAGCATCACGGTCGTCTCCCCTGCTCAACTCGCACTCGAGAAATCCGTCAACCGTGATCTAATCAAAACGGGCGAGGCTGCCGAATTCACGGTGATCGCCCGCAACACGGGAGGCAATATTGCTCGAGATGTTCACCTGACCGACGTGATTCCAGTCGGGCTCGAGGGTCAGAATTTGGACGAACGATTCGACTTGCAGGCCGGAGAATCGAAAGTGTTCAAGCTACTCACGAAAGCGGTCCAACTCGAGGCTGGAACCATAACCAACACCGCCAAGCTCGAGTGGAACGACACCAACTTGACGGCCAGCGCAAGCGTGCGTCTTGTGGTCGATCCTAAACCCGAACCAAAGTCCGAACCAAAACCGGAACCCAAGCCCGATCCCGCGAAGCTCGAGTTAACAAAAACCGTGAACCGTGACCTGGTGAAATCTGGCGAGAAAGTCACGTACACGATCACGGTTCGCAACGTTGGTGGCAGCACCGCGCAAGGCATCGAACTGTTTGATCCGCTGACTGATGGCATCGAGGGATCGATCCTCGAGCAGACGTTTGATCTGCAAGCTGGCGCGAGTGAAACGTTCACGATTGAGGCCACTGTCGGACCGTACTTTATGGACGAACTCGAGAACACTGTCAGCTTGAATTGGCAGAACACACAACTTGAAGCGAGCGCGAAAGTTCGCGTTGAACCGCCACCGCCACCGCCGGCAACCCTCGAGTTGACCAAGACGGTTGATCGCAACGAAGTCCGTCCTGGCGAGCGTGTGAATTTCACGATCACGGCGATCAACTCTGGCGGCAGCGTCGCTCGAGAGATTCAACTTTCTGATGTCTTGCCGCAAGGTTTGCGCGGCAATGTACTGACCGAAAAATTCGATCTCGAGCCCGGAGCGAAACGCGAATTCACTTTGCCCGCCATCGTCGATGCGAAAGACGGAACACTCGAAAACACCGCGCAGCTTTCCTGGAACGGCACAAA
>JAYURE010000019.1:0-6717 GCA_043756345.1 Deinococcales bacterium
ATCTCCTGGACGATTTGGTTCACCGGGGCGAGATTGGGTCGATCCGGTTCGCTCGAGGAGTTCTGGGTGTTTTTGTTTCTGGGTTCGTTTGGTCCAGCATTGGCCGCGTTGATCCTGTCCGCAATTCATGGCGGCCTTCCCGAAGTGCGAACGTTCCTATTGTGCATCGTGCAGGCTCGAGTGCGATGGCCCGTGTATGTGGTCGCCTGGTTTGTGCTGCCCGCCGTGATATCGCTCGGGTTGTTGCTGCTGGGGTTTGTCTTCAAAACCGGCGCGGTTTTGAACGTCGCCAGCCTGATCCTTGCCATGCCGATCAATGGTTTTTTGACCGCCTTCCTTTCGCCGGGACCGCTCGGTGAGGAACCCGGTTGGCGCGGCTTCGCGTTGCCACGCATGACTCAGCTCAGCGATTGGCAGACCGATGTTCTGCTTGGCATCCTTTGGGCGTTCTGGCACTCGCCTGTGGCCCTGCTGATTTCAGAATGGCGCAACGTGTTTCCTGGCACGACCATTGACCTTCCGGTGTGGTTGGTGCTGTACCCCATCTCACTGATCGCGTTGTCCGTGATGCTCTCGAGGTTGTGGAAATGGTCCAACGGTAGTGTTTTCATTTGCATTCTTTTTCATGGCGTGGTCAACACGACGTTTCAAATCGTTGACAAGGTGAGCACACCGTATTCGGCGCTCGTTTCGTTCGTGATGCTGGACCTGTTGCTGTGGATCGCGGCACTGATCTTCGTCGCGCTTGATCGACTGGTTTTTGCTCGAGTTGCACATTCAACTCAGGCCAACCATTCCGATTCCAAACCTACCTGATGGTGCAACATCGAAACGTTCAATTTGGAGCGCATTCGGCGCGGGCCTATTTTTTCTCGCCCAACACCCGAGCCTCGAGATTTCTAATCAGCTTGGTGTGCGGCAAGGCGTTGTCCGAAAGCGGTTTGACCAGAATCGTTTTGCAGCCCGCCCAGTTTCCGCCCAGCACATCGGTGAAGACTTGATCGCCAACCATTGCCACGCGAGCAGCCTCGAGTCCGAGTTCGGCGACAGCTTTGCGAAACGCGCCCGGAAGCGGTTTGCCGCCCGTGCCGCGACCGATCATCCCGACCGCCAGAATCTCGAGTTTGATGCTCCAACGTTCGATCCGGTCCGGTGCGGCATTGGAAATGATGCGCATGGGAATCTTTGCGGATCGCATCATCGCCGCCCACTCGAGCGTTTCGGGCAGGTCACCCTCAAAACTGAACGGAACGAGCGTGTTGTCAATGTCGATCAGCAAACCCTCGAGTTGATGCGTTCGCATCCATTCGGGGGTGATCTCAAGCGTTCGGTTCAAGCGATGGGTGGGGGAGAGGAGTTTGAGCACGGGGTCCGCATCATCTTACTGTGCGATCACGGCCCACATTCGTCCAGTCTTGCCAGCATCTCGCCGGTACGAGAAGAATTGGGCGTCGGTGCTGCACGCGCCAGAAACCCAGATGGATTCTCGAGGCACGCCAGAATGCTTGAGCAACCAACGGTTCGCCTCGGCCAGATCAACGTGCCAGTTTTGGTTCTCTCGAGACCAGATGTGTTTTGGAAAGTTGGCCTCGAGAAACCGATCACGCAAATCCGGGCTGACCTCGTAATTCTTGGCGCAAATCCCAGGTCCAATCGCCGCCCGCACTCGAGTCGGGTCCGCTCCGAGTTCGATCATCGCCTCGAGCGTGTTCCGGGCGATGCCAGCGACCGTGCCGCGCCAACCGGCGTGCGCTGCTCCGATCACGCCAGCCGTTCGATCCTCGAGCAGAATCGGGTAGCAATCGGCGGTTTCAATTGCCAGCGTCAACGAATCAGAACTGACCATCGCATCCGCCTCGAGCTTCCCAGAATCCTCGAGCATTTCTGGCGTGACACGTAACACATCGCCCGAATGGATTTGTTTCACGAGCATTGTGCGTTCTGGCACAAGCTTTAACGCCTCGAGCGCCCGTTTTCGATGCTCGAGCACGGTTTCCGGGTCATCTCCGACCCGCACGGACAAATTTTGGTTGTTCCGGGTCGAAAACCCATGGGTGCTTTGGAGGTTCGGCGCGGTCAGCCACATGCCCAAAGAGTATGTCAGGTGCGTGAGTTGGCACAAGAAAGACGATGATGCTCGAGTATTTTGCTTGTTTCTGGGGCCGGAAGGCGTGCTGGGGCGAAAAATGAACTCACAAACCCTGATAAGTCTGCTATTGTGATACTGCATGTTGGTGAAGTAAGAAATAAACCGCTCGCAGACGATGCGCTCGAGTCTCAGGGGGATGCGATGGATAACGTGAAAATCTCGCCGTTGGCGAAACGATTGGCGGAAGAAAACTCGATTGATTGGCGACTTATTTCTGGGACCGGCCCGGAGGGTCGCGTGATTGAACGCGACATCTTGAATTACTTGGCGAAAATCATGTCCGGTGATGCCGATTTGCCGACCATTGCTGATGTCTCCGAACCAGATCCGGGTCCGGGTGCAGATTTCGGTGCATTGCCGGGCTTGGATGGCGTCAGCAACCTTGCCGGTGCCAGCGCCTCGCTCGCCAAAGAGGGTGTGGACTTGAGCGCCCTGTTGGGCAGCGCCCCGTCCGCCCAATCCGCGCCACCAGTCTCGAGGATGCCCGATTTCGATGCGGTTCCTTCGTTCGATCCGCCATCGTTCGATCCGCCAGCCATGCCCAGTTTGGCGGAATCTTCCTCGTCGATGCCTTCGTTTGAAGCCGAACCGCTTTCGGCTAGCGCTGCCGTTGCTGCCAATGATGAGTTCGATGATGCGATCTTTGATCTGGACTTGGACGCGCTCGATGATGAAGTGCCTGCGGTTGCCGCAACGCTCGAGCCAGCACCGGTTGTCGAACCAGTTCACGTTGAACCAGTGCAAGTCGAGCCAGTGCATGTCGAGCCAGTTCATGTTGAGCCTGTTCACGTTGAACCAGAACCAGTTTTCCAGCCTCAGATCCCCATGCCAGACATGTCCGAGGTCACACCGATGGCGCTTGAGGCCGACCCAATCGTGCCAGAGATTGTCGTGCCAGAGGTTCCTGCCGTACCAGCGTTCGAGTTCACACCTGAACCCGTGCTCGAGCCGGTTATTGAGCCAGTTCATGTCGAGCCAGTTCATGTCGAGCCAGTTCACGTCGAGCCAGTTCACGTCGAGCCAGAACCAGCCCCATACGTCGCACCAGTTCTCGAGCCAGAACCCGTCTTCGCTCCCGAACCGGTCGTGCCAGGTTTCCAACCCGGTTATGCCGCAGGTGCTTTGGGCGCAGTCGCCCTCGCAGCCACGGCGGTCGCGCACAACGAACCGGCCCCAGTCCTCGAGCCTGTCGCTGAAGTCATCGCTGCTCCCGTGGTTGAACCCATCGCCGAGCCAGCCCCATGGATTGCCACGCCAGCCCCGACCCCAGCAGAAATGCCTGCCGCTGTCGTTGCCACCCGTGACTTCTTCACCCTGAGCGTCCTGCGTCGCAACTTCAACCCGGCATCCCTCAAGGACACGCTCAGCAGCCTCTCGAGCGCCATTGATGGTTCTGGTGTCCCTGCGAATGCGTTCCTTGCCCGTGCCGCCAGCCGTGCCAAACTCGAAGGAGCCACGCAGATTGCGCTGGCCCGACTCGAGGAAGGCCAACTGGTCACGCTGAACACCCCAGCACTGGACGGTTCATTCCGCGACATTGTGACCGGAGTTGCCCAGGCTGGACATGCCGCATCGCACGCCGATTTGCTGGTCATGGATGTCGCCAACGCTAGCGATGAGATCGTCGTTCCAGTCCAAGGCGCATTGTTGACCCTCGACGGCATCAACGGTGAGCACGCCACCCTGACGCTGGCAGGCAAGTACTCCGCCGTGGCCGGTTCGGGCTTCCTCGAGCGGGTTGCTGCGGCCCTCGAGAATCCGCTTCACCTGATGATCTGAACCTGATGAAATAGGTTCGCAAAATGTTACGATTGATCACGGCGCGAAGAGCGCCGTGATTTCATTTATGGCCCGCGTTCAAAACTGCTGGGCTCGAGGTTCGAAAGGAAAACATGCCGGGAATTGCCATCATCGGATCGCAATGGGGAGACGAGGGCAAAGGAAAAGTCGTTGATTTCCTCGCGCCCGAAGCCGATTTCGTCGTGCGCTATCAAGGCGGCGCGAACGCTGGTCACACGATTGTCCTGCCGGACGTGACCTACAAGCTCAACCTCTTCCCGAGTGGTGTGCTGCATTCGCAGGCCAAATCGATTTTGGCCGACGGCATGGTGATCGACCCGTGGAAGTTCAAAGAAGAACTCGAGTACATCCGAGGCCATGGCCTGAAACCCGAAATTTACGTTTCAGACCGGGCGCACCTGGTTTTGCCACATCACAAATTTGTCGATGGCAAAAAAGATTTTGTCGGCACCACCGGGCGCGGCATCGGCCCGGCCTACGCGGATCGGGCGCGTCGCGTCGGCATTCGCGCTGGCGACCTCGAGAACCCAGACACGCTGCGTGAACGCCTCGAACGCCTGATCGAAGCCAAACCGAACAGCACCGCCGGAGTCGGTTGGACCAGCGTGGACCGCGCCTACGCGGACATGGCCGAAGTCCGAGAAATTCTGATGCCATTCGTGCGCGACACCGGCACCATGCTGCGCGAAGGGCTCGCCAAAAACCAGAACGTTCTGTTCGAGGGCGCACAGGCCACACTGCTGGATTTGAATTACGGCACGTACCCATTCGTGACCTCGAGCCACCCAACCGTCGGCGGCGTGATCGTCGGCGCGGGCGTGAATCACAAGCACATCAACAAGGTTTTCGGTGTCGCCAAAGCCTTCACCTCTCGGGTCGGTCATGGTCCATTCTCAACCGAAGTGTTCGGCGAACTCGAGGATCGTTTGCGTGGCGAACGCAACGCGCCCGGATCGGAATACGGTACAACCACAGGCCGCCCACGACGCATGGGCTGGTTCGACACCAAACTGGTCAAATACGCCGTTGAAGTCAACGGCATGGATGGCCTTGCGCTCACCAAGCTCGATTTCCTGGCCGGATTTGAAACCGTCAAACTCGGTATTGATCATGATGCGGACGGCAATGCGATCCTTGAGGAGATGCCCGGTTGGGGCCACCTGGACGGCATCAGTGAACGAAAAGATTTGCCGAAATCGGTGTTGAATTACATCGGACGAATCGAAGAACTCGTCGGTTGCCCCATTGTGATTTTTGGCACGGGACAATCTCGAGCCCAAACGTATGGCAGCGTGAGTTGGAACTGAAGGGCAAGTCGAAAGTGAAAAGTTCAAAGTGGAAAGTCATTACCTTTTTCCACTTTGAACTTTTCACTTTTTCACTGCTTTTTACTTCAAAAACCGGATCGTTAACGGGTACTCGTACTTTTCGCCATTGCCAGCCGCAATCGTGGCAAGAATCACGAAAATCGCTTGCACAATCGGTAGCACGAACAGCAACGGCCAGAGGATGATCGCAGCCACCCCGAACGTCACCAAAGTCAACCCAACTGCCACAGCCGAGACAAGCGCCAACGTCAACTGAAAGTTCAACGACTCCTTGCCATGATGATCGGCAAAACTCGAGCGATCCTTGAGAACCATCCAGGCAACCAACGGGCCGACCAACGCACCAGCGACCGGCAGCACATAAGCGGCGAAGGCACTCAGGTGACAGATCATGCCGTAAGTCTTGTCGTTGTTGGCAGCACTCGAGAGAACAGGTTTGTCGGCTTGGATCAGGTCTGTGTCAGTCAGTTCGTTTGTCATGCCTTACGTTACGAGGCTCGAACCCAGATTGTTCCCAAGATTCTCGAAGGTTCTGCGAAGACTCAAGCACCGTACTCAGCCGGGTTCAACCGTGATTGTGCGGCCCAACTTGCGAAACCGAACCTCGAGTTGTCCCGCCCGGTACTGCGCAACTGCTGATCCCGGTTCGACCTGTTCGGGCACCTCGAGTGAACGCTGGAAGGTGCCTTCTGGACGTTCACGGCGACGGGCCTCACCAAACTCTTGGGCCTCTCGAGTGCCTGCCACAGTCAGGCTCTCGTTGTCATGTGCGATCTCGAAACTGTCTGGGTCTCAACCCGGCGCATCCAGGACCAGAATCAAATCATCATCGGTTTCAAACCAGTCGGCGGCAGGAGCCCACACGTTCGAGGTTTGCGTCAATTGCGAAACCCGTTCCCGAATCGATGCGAGGTCCGCGAGTGGTTTCCAAGTCTTCAGTTCCATGTTTTCAAATCCATGCTGGGATTCTACTCTGAGATTTTACGGGGCAAGAAAAACGCTCGAGCGTGACGGAGGCCACGCCTGTGAATCGAGAAAACCGCACTGCCTGAGTGTGGTTTTTTGGCGTGCGGGAGAACGTTATCTATGTTTTATCTGTTTTGAGTTGCATCGATTCAGCGGTTCATAGATAACCTTTTCGAATCCGGGGAGGGAGTGAGGTGGAATTATGTCAAATGCGCGTGCCCGATAAAAGGTTGTATTCGTAAACGATTTGCTGCTGGCGTTGTTGAAGATTCTGCTAGCAAAACAAGCAATCAGCAAAGGCAGCACTCGATAGATCACTGATTTCAAAAATGACCGATGAAGTAGATCAAGGTTTTGAGTTGCACATGAGAGGTCACCATGAGAATAAGGACGCTCTTCACACTCGCCGCCATCGCTGCAGTCGTTACAGCCTGTAATCAGCCAGCCGCTGAAATCGCTGTTGTTACCCAACCA
>JAYURE010000020.1:0-2440 GCA_043756345.1 Deinococcales bacterium
CGTTTTCTTGTTTCAGGAATTCATTTTCCTGTTTGAGTTTGCTCGAACCCGCCATGTCAGAGTGTATCGCACCCGCAACCCGACGCTAATCAAGTACTAAGGGTCTTTCCATTGGTAGGCTTGGGTTTTCGCCCATTCCCAGTAGGCACTTTTGAGACCTTCTGGATACGCCTCGAGATTGAGTGATCTAATGGCTTTGTCTGAGAATTCGAGCGAGTCTGACAGTTTACCGTTGTCAAGAAGGTGTTTGAGCAATCCGATGCCCAGACCATTTTGATTTGAGGTGAAAGACCAGAAGTCTTGTGTCTGATAAGGAATTTGTAGAGTTGGTTTAGTGTAACTAGAAAATTTCAACGGATGAACGACGTTCCTCGCGCCACCGTAATAACTTGAAAATGAAAGAAGCCCTGGTGCAGCCTTTCTTGATTTTTCTATGGTTGCAGCAGTTCCCTCAACGAGCCACTGCTGCTGCTTGTCAAATAAAGAGATAAGATCTCTTATTTTTTTGACGTTTTCGGGGATTAAAAAATCCAAATTTCTTGAATTTTCATCGAAATATATATCTCGAACTTCATTTATTTGCCAGTAATTGTACTGAATTGCATGAAAAACCTCGTGTCTGAGCGTCTCAATGATTTCCTCATCTGTGCCGAATGTTTTTTTGCTCAAACTATAGCAAAGAGTAATATTTTTTTCTTTTTTGTTTGAATCGTAGAACGCCACTGCGTCTGTTTTCGCACATCGTCCTTGTAGAGTACTTACTATTCTCAGTGGAGATTCGAGTTTTTCAAAAGCATCTGACGTAACGCCTAAGTCGAATTTTAAATCCACTAGAACGTTATTCAGTTTTTGCAATACTGCATTTTTGTCTGATGGGCAAAGCTCGTTATCATTTTTTTGCAAATCACCTATACATTCCACCTCATTTATTGGGTTGGAAAAAGTGCGAATCACCGGTATGGAGCTACCACTTTTCACTGAACCTCGAACACGACCAAATGCAAAGATAGTTGCGTATGGAGAAAGTGCTCCATCATAAGTCGCGTATTGATTCAAAGTATTACTCTTTGCAGTGGATTCTCCCCACACACCACCGTTTTCAATATCTTCAGGTTGGTTCACAAACGGGAAAGGAGTAAATGCATACAATCGAATGTCTTCACCGGATGCTCGAGTAGGTCCAGGAATCAATAAATCAAAATTGCCTTTTGCCCAAACTGTTTTTGGTTTTGTACCAACACGAAATGCTTGACCAATCGGATCAACTCCTTCAGGCATTGGCAACGGGAATTGTAACGGTTGAATTGGCTCAGCAAATACATTAATCGGCTGGCTAATGACTCCAGGCTTGGCGCTAATCACAACGCCATCCCGACTCGTCCAGCTTCCCCCCGGCATTAAAGTCCCACTCGTGCTCGAGTTCTCCTGCACCACCACCTTGCTCACGAACGGCACGCTCAACGCGGCACTCCCACTCGAGTTCTTCGCAAACGTTGATACGACCACCGAGTACGTTTTGTTCAGCACCAATGCCGTCTTCGGGCTCGCCACGACACTTTTGGAATCTGCCGCCCAAGCGAACGTCATCGGGCTCGAGGTGCAAGCGGCTGGGTTTTTGGCTTTGACCTGCTGTTGCTTGTTGTTGACATGAACCCGGATTGTCTCCGCGTTCAGGCTCGAGGTGAAGAACGTGTCAGTGTTGGCTTGCACCACGCCCGCGCCGTTCTCTGGGGTTTTGAAGGTATCCCAGGTGAAACTGATTGGCACGGTGTTCGGGTTGCGCACCCGCCAGTAACCGTTGCACATGCTGGTCAGGCCGAGTTTCGTGAATTGGTTCGGGGTTGGGTTGCTGTCATGGTTGATTTCACCCTCGAAGATGTTGACGGATTGTTCAACGCTGACGCGGTTGACGGCTTGATCGAAGTTGATGCTGATGCCGGTGCTCGAGCCGGTCGCTCCGGTTGCACCTTGGGAATTCACGCCGGTGTTGAAGGCTTGAACGTTGGTGACTCGAAAGCCTTCGTTGATGGTTTGGGTGACACTGGTGATGGGTTGTGGCGTGGCACTCCAGCAGGCGGTCAGGGCTGCGGCGAGGCTGAGGGTGAGGCTGGCCATGAAGAGTCCTCTGGTCGGGTGGCTCGGTTGACCCTGGGTGGCTCGAGCGCTGGGTAGATTGTTGGGCTGAGTGTAGCGCGGGGTTTGGGTTGATGCTGGTGTTTTGTCGTGCTTGGTCATGGGGACTTCCTTTGATAAAGAATGAGTGAATGGTAATCTGCTGAAAGTAGACACATGAATTACATTCTTCGTGTCTAAATTTCACCGTACAATTTTGAACCAACCCCTACACTCGAGCCATGCACCGATATTCACGCCTCAAGCCAACTCGAACGCTCCTGTACCTGCTGATCTTGAGTGGTCTGGTCGCCTGTCCCAACTCGAG
>JAYURE010000021.1:0-2439 GCA_043756345.1 Deinococcales bacterium
GATGGAAGGCTCGAAGATGACCGATACCGCGATGCCATGCTCGAGGTGATTGGTGCGAGCGATGCCGAGGGATTGATCTCCTGGTTTTATGGACTCGAGCATCAACGTTCACGGGTGGCGGCGCTGGCAAAAAACTTGGATCAACTGGCGGACGCGGATAACTTGACGGCCATAGACATTTTGCTCGAGGCGGCCAATCTGCTTGCCGCTCACGGAAAAACCGCTTGGCGAAAACTCGAATTGCAACCCGGCTCGAGCATCTCTTACGCGGGCAGCGTTTTCAAATCACGCACGGTTCGAGAAACAGTACGGCATCAGCTCGAGGACCTTGGACGCTGGGAAGCACCGATTGCCTCACCGATTGCGGGCGCGTTGATCGATGCGGCAACTCGAGCGCACTGGACAATAGACACGCAATGGATTGAACGAATCAACACAACATTGGAATCCAACATTTCCGAGCAATAAAGACTCAACTGAACCCTGTCATCGAAAGGAATCCCGACCATGAATCAAACCGAACAAACCATTCTCGAACAATTTCAATACTGGCACGCTGCGCTCAAACTTGACCTCGAACCTGCAAGCCTCGAGCCGAATGTGGCTGTGGTCGTGATTGGTTGCGGCACGTCGTACTACCTGGCGCAAACGATAGCGGCGAGCATGAATTCAAATGGACACGAAGCGGTTGCCGTTCCTGGTGGCGAATGGAATTTGCGCCGTGACCAATTTGTGCCCAATGGAAAGCAGGTGCAAATTCTGGCGCTCTCGAGAAGCGGTGAAACCACAGAAACGGTCGCCGCCGCCAAACAAAGCCTTGAGCGTGGCGAGCGTGTCATCGGCATCACTTGCGAGGCAAACAGCAGCCTGACTCGAGCCTGCATGTACTGCGTGTTCGCGCCGACGCATCCACTCGAGGACATTGTGATGACGACCTCGGCGAGTTTGATGCTGTTGGTTGGGCTGTCGTTGGCTGGCTCGAGCATCACGAGAGAACAAATTGACCGGGCGCAACAATTGCTCGAACACTCGAGGTTCAGATTCGATTCACTGCTGAAAGCACGCACGCATTTTGTGTACCTCGGTGGTGGATCGCTTTACGGAATTGCCAACGAGGGCGCACTGAAACTGATGGAGATGAGCCTGTCGTTCTCGCAGGCGTACCATCCGCTCGAGTACCGTCACGGGCCGATTTCATTGATCGATGAACACTCGCTGGTGGTGATGTTGTATCAGTTCGATGAAAGCGAGGAATCCAAACTCGTGCACGAATTGCAATACAAAGGTGCTGGTGTGATTGGTGTCGGTGGTCCCGGTGATCTCAGCCTCGAGATTGAAATTGCAGACGATGCCATTCGTGGTTTGGTGGCGTTACCGGCGTTGCAATGGTTGGGTGAACGTGTTGCGCAGTCAAAAGGATTGGATACTCGAGCGCCGCGCCACCTGACCAAAGTTGTGGTCCTGACTTGAACCAGGCCGCAATGCAAAATTCGATGCGTCGCCCCAAGCTCGCCGTGATCGGTGCTGGATCACGTGGATCGACCTACGCAAATTATGCGCTCGAACACCCGGAAGAACTCGAGATTGTTGGCGTGGCCGAACCTCGAGACTTTCACCGCGAGCAAATGGCGAGCACGCACAAGATTGCGCCCGAGAACGTCACGCGAGATTGGCACGATTGGCTGACCCGATCAAAATTTGCCGATGCGATCATCATCGCCACGCCGGACGCATTGCACGCCGAACCCGCGATTGCCTTTGCCGAACTCGGCTATCACCTGCTGCTCGAGAAACCGATGGCCCCAACCGAACTTGATTGCCGAAAAATTGTTGATGCTGTCAACCGTGCCGGTGTGATGCTGGCCGTCTGTCACGTCATGCGCTACACGCCGTATACGCGAATGTTCAAGCAGGTGCTCGAGTCAGGACGAATAGGGGAGACCGTCGGCGTGCAACACCTCGAGCCGGTCGGGTACTGGCATCAGGCGCATTCGTTCGTGCGTGGCAATTGGGGCAACGAGTCGCGCTCGAGTTCGATGCTGTTGCAAAAATCCTGTCACGACCTGGATTGGTTGCGTCACGTGATCGGCAAACCGTGCGAGCGCGTCTCGAGCTTCGGCAGCCTGCATCATTTTCGTGAATCGCAAAAACCATTTGGTGCGGCGGACCGCTGTCTCGAGTGCGAGGTTGAAACCGATTGCGCATTCTCGGCACAGCGTTTCTATTTGCGAGAACTCGAGCAGGGCAACACTGGCTGGCCCGTGAATGTGATCACGTCCGACACAACTGAATCGGGCGTGCTCGAGGCGTTGCGAACCGGACCGTATGGACGTTGTGTGTACGCTTGCGACAACGATGTGGTCGATCATCAAGTCGTCAACCTCGAATTTGCGGGCGGTGTGACCGCGAGTTTTACGATGACCGCTTTCACCCGGGGCC
>JAYURE010000022.1:0-2437 GCA_043756345.1 Deinococcales bacterium
TGACGGCTCGAGCGTGACCTTGGGCAGCATCGTCACGATCAAAGAAGAAAAATCTGGCAAGGAAATGCAAGTACAATTGGTCGCACCACCAGAGGCAGCGATTCTTGGCGGCACGGTGCGCAAAGTCTCTAACGAATCACCGCTCGGCAAAGAACTCTTGGGTAAAAAACAGGGCGAACTTTTTGTGGTTAACCTCGAGCGCGGACAATTGAAGTACAAAGTTATGAGGATCAAAACATGAGTAGGGTGCGCCGTGCGCACCGGATTGCGATGCGTGGTGCGTATGGGCGCAGCCTACAAGTGAAACTTGCTTTTCTACCGTCGTTCGAGTGCGAGTTCCACCAACCTCGAGACGAGTTCTGAGTACCCCACACCTGCGGCCTGCCAGAGTTGCGGGTACATGCTGGTTTTGGTGAATCCTGGCATGGTGTTGACCTCGTTTAAGTACAGCGATCCGTCTTCGCAATAAAAGAAATCGATGCGTGACAGACCGGCGCAATCGAGTGCCTTAAACGCTTGAATAGCCAATGCTCGAGCTTGCTCACTGATGGCTTGCGGGATGTTCGCCGGGATGTGCATTTCGGCGCGACCCTCGGTGTACTTGGTGTCGTAATCGTAGAAGTCACTCTCAAAAGTTAACTCGCCAACCGGACTGGCCTGCGGGTCATCGTTGCCGAGAATGCCAACTTCAATTTCTCGAGGCTTGCCGGAACCCGTGCCGTGCGCCGGTACGCCCCCGGCGGCGACTTCGACGATCACGCGGCGGTCCAATTCAAACGCGAGGCGCAGGGCGGCACGCAGTTCGGTGGTGTCACGGGCTTTGGAAATCCCAACGCTCGAGCCCAAATTTGCGGGTTTGACGAACAACGGAAATCCCAGGGTGTGCAGGCCCGAGATGGCAGCGTCAGGATTGGTGGTGAATTCGTGGCGCGTGACCAACTGGTACGGCACCTGAGGGATGCCGTGCGTGGCCAGAACCGCTTTGGTCATGATCTTGTCCATAGCGAGGGCACTGCCCAGCACGCTCGAGCCGACAAACGGAATCCCGGCGAGTTTCAACATCCCTTGAATCGTGCCGTCCTCGCCATTCGGACCATGCAAAATTGGGAAAACGACATCGAAGGCCTCGGCGCTGGCGGCCTGATGCAAAACCAACTCGCCGCCACTTGCCGCACTGCCACGCTCGAGGGCTCGGGCGGAATCTGGCGCGGGCAACCAACGGCCTTCACGCGAGATCACGATGCTGGTGACTTCAAAACGGTCGGCGGGCAGGGCTTGCAGCACGCTGCGGGCGCTGTTGATCGAAACTTCGTGTTCTTCGGATTGACCACCGGCGAGCAGCAGGACGCGAATTTTTTTCATTTAGGATTCCTCGGGACGCAAAAACAGTTTGGCAAACCCGAGATGAGATGACACTCAGGAAGCACCAGAGAATACCCTGTGATCCAACGCTCGAGCTTTATTCGGGATCAGCGACCGGCGCGAAATTGACCCCAGCGTAAACCTGCTCGAGGCTGACACTCGTCTCGAGGCATGGCACTTCAAATTGACCTTCACTGTCGAGCACTTCGACCATCCAGCCCTGCACTGCTCGAGCGTAAACGATCACCCGGCGCGTGGTTTGATTCACCAGCACGTAACGTTGCAAACTCTCTAGTTTCAGGTACTCGTCCAATTTCTCGGACGTGTCGGTGTTGGCTGTGCTGCTGGACAGAACTTCGATCAGCAGACACGGATTCTCGAGGAAGTATTCATCATCGCCTGGGGCGCAGGAGACAACGACATCTGGGTAGCGAAACCGTGTGCTTCGCGTGCGAATTTTGGTGGTATCAAAGACCAGTTCACAATCTCGCTCTAGAGCCTGACGTTCCAAAGCGCGAATCAGGTTGAGCACAATTCGTTTGTGACGGCGCGTTTTACCCGCCATGGCCACCATCAAGCCATCTACAAATTCGTGACGGATTTCGCTGGCTTTCTCGAGGGCCAGGTATTTCTCAACGGTCAACGGTTTTGCTTTGGTTGCGATCATGGCTCGAGTGTAGCAGCAGTTTCTGGAATCTTCTATGTGCCAATCACGCTTCCCAGGCACACAGAATGATCGTTACTCTTTTCAGGTCAAAGGTTTGCGGGAACCCAATCCCGGATCGTCACGTATTCAATCTCGAGCACACGATTTTCATCTTTTGTCACATAGGCTCGAGAAGTTTCAAGGAGGCAGTTATGAAAAAGTTTTTGACCATCGCATTCGTATTGACCACCGCCATCGCATTGGGTCAAGCCAGCGTCGCACCAGCCGCCGCCGATCTGCTCGAGAAGGCCAAAGCCACGCATGGTGGTGCAGCTTTTGATGGCATGAAAACGTATCAGGAAACCACCGGTTTGACGTATTACGATGACAAAGGCAAAGTTGCTGCCCAATTGGTCGGTGTGGTCAAAA
>JAYURE010000023.1:0-2433 GCA_043756345.1 Deinococcales bacterium
TTTTTGGAATCTTTTTTCAGCGCGGTGTAGGCGCGTTGGTTGCGTTCATTCAAGACCGCACCCTGTTGCACATAAATCTTGTAGCGTTCTTCGGTCCCGAGTCGCGCATCGACGTAATTGCGAATCTTGCGTTTCAAGGCAACATCGGTGACAATCCCCTGTCCGGTTTGCGGGTCGGTGCGCGGCAGGTTTCCCGCGTCTGGGTCGCCGTTCGGGTTGCCGTCGGTGACATCGAAAAGCAAAACAAAATCGTGGCGTTTGCTGGCGTCGAGGTGAATCATGCTTGGTTCTCCTTTTTGTCTTTCGCTTGTTGAATACGGGCGAAACGGTCTGCCTTCTCGTGGTAATACCCGAGGCTGAAAAGTGCCTGATCGACCGGCTCGAGCACGTCTGGAATCGTGGTCAATCGGCCCGCAATCTGTCCGAGGCGTTGGTCTTCGGCGAAGTGGGCGCTCGGGTCTGATTTGCGAATCCTTGAGAGGTGATCCTGTGCGCCCGCCATGACGTTGGCGAACACCAACATGGGCGTGCTCGAGATCGAGGCGTAAAATCGGTCGGTGACGGTCGAGTTAATTTTGCTGCTGCTGCCGTATTTGACCAGCGCCATCCATTGCAGGTTCTCGAGTACCGACATCAACCGTCCGAGTTGGTAGCCGGGGCTTTTGTGGTCGGGTTGCAGGGCGATCAATTCATCCATTGCGATTACCTCCATTGAAATCAGTGTCATGCGGGTCAGCACGGCGCGGGGTTTGGTGATGCGTTGTTCGGCACGGTTGCGACTGGAAAGGTTGTTCAGGTAGTGCTGCGGCAATGGCGTGCGTTGCAGCGCAAACTCGAGCAGCGCGTTCACGGTTTGCGCGGTCTGGTCTTTGTTCGCGTCACGGTACAGGCTGGCGGCGAGTTCAAACACACCCATCGGTTCGGTATCGATCAATTCTTGGGTTTTGATGTACACGGCCAGGTTCTCGCCAACCTCGCGCAGTGTGCTGGTGATGTGGTTGCGAACGACCACGCGACTCGTGTACGCCGAGAGTGCCACGCAGTAAAATTCGTCCGGCTCGAGGTCGTCGAACAGGTTGCCAGTGAAGGCGCTCGAGATCAGCTTTCTGGCACGTTCCGGGGTCTGTTCGGTTTTGAAATGCTCACCGATGCCCTGCCCAGATTTGAGTTTTTGCAGCAACGCACTGCCCGCCGGTTTTTTCAGAAATGCAGGAATGTCTGGCGTCTCGAGGGCTTTGGTCCAGAATGCGAAGACCATTGGTGAAACGCGAAGGTGAGTACGTGGATCGCTCAAGAGCGCATTGATCGCGGTCGCGTATTGTACGGCTGCACTGACCCGCACAGGTGCAATCTCGGAATTCCGCAGACCATAAGACTCGAATGCGGCTTTGTCCGCGCTGATGAATCCCATGCCCGCCGTGTGACCGTTCGGGATCAAGCCTCCTTTAACCGGCAACGGTTCGCGTCGCATCACGGCCCCGACCTGACCGGTAATCAGGCATTCGGCAATCAGTGGCGCGTCTTCGCTGGCGGGTGCGTTTTCGTCGTCATCGCTCGAGTATTTGCTGGCCCAAACAGCTTGAACGGCAGGCTGCGCGATGACGCGACGACCTTCAACTTCAAAGGTGATTTTCTCTTTTAAGCTTGTGCCCGTCGGAAACTCTGGCGCGTTCTCGGGCAGTTGCTCTAGGTACGTTAAAACCGCCCGAACATCTGCATGTTGCGTGGTTTCAAAACAGGCGCGGGTTTCCTCGAGAAACAAAAATCGTTTTTCGGTAGATTTGATGCGCACTTCTGGCGCTGTGTTCTCATCGGAAAGATCAAAGACGTACTCGAGATCATCGGCAAGCAGTGCCGCCTTCGCACCTTGGCGTTTGATCTTCGGCGCTGGGATGGGCTTACCGCGATCTGCCTTTTTGCCCAACCCGTCTGAGGTCCGCTCGAGGTCCAGAAAATTTCCGCTCGCGTCCAACCTCACGATCCACGGCACGTTCGTTTCTTGGTACATCATCGGCAGCGTTTTGCCTTCACGCTCGAGGCGTTTCGCGTGATTCACCAGTTGCTCGAGCAGCATCACGCACCCCCATGAAATTCGGCTGGAACACGCAGAATGCCCTGTTCGAGCTTGGCGCGAAAGAAGCGCGGTTTGGCGATGCCATCGACCCACTGCTTGCCGTTCGCTCCGTGCTGCCGGAATTGCATCGTGCCTTTTTTCTGGGCCACAAAATCCAGGTCGTAAAGCATTCGCCCGAGTTCGTTGTCCTCCGGGATCGCTTTTTCCGTGCCGTCCGGTGGGCCAAAAAACGCGCTGAATTCTCGAGTTCCCAGGTACGGCATTCGGTATGCCTGACCTTTTTCGACACGACGGCTGAACATCTCGAGGTACTTTTGAATCGGATCGGTCGCGTGCGGCATCAGTTGAATCTCGGAGAT
>JAYURE010000024.1:0-2432 GCA_043756345.1 Deinococcales bacterium
GCCTGGAGTTACGTCTCATTCGCGCAATACCTGACCGACCTGGGTTTTAACACCGTGCTTGTGCGCGAAGCCGCCAACGCCGACAATGCGCGGCGTCGCGTGCTGGTCTGGACTTCGTTGCGCTCGAGGGCTTCGCTGGCTACCGTCATCTCAGCATTGGTGCTGACCGTCTCTTTTTTTGTGCGTGAACCACAAATGGTTTTTTTGCTACGAGCCCTTGTGTTCCCGGCGCTGGTCGCTACGATGCTGTTCACCTGGACCGAAGGCGTGATGGTCGCCACCGAGCGCGTCTCGACTGCGGCCCTGTACAGCGTGATCTGGGCTGCGGGCAATGTGATTGCAACGGTTATCGTCATTGTCACCAACAAAGGACTTCTTGAGTACACGTTCTTGCAATTGATCAGCGCTTGGACGATCTCTTTGGGGGGTGTTTGGTGGGTGATCCGAACGTATCCCTACACTCCAACCCACGACACCAGTATGCAGCGTTCGGTCGTGGCTTTTGGCATCGGTGGTTTCATGACCAGCTTTGTTCAAAACCTACCGGGACTCGTGTTGCCTGGTTTTGTCATGACCTATGCCAATTTTGGTGCTTTCACCCAGGGGTACAAAGTTCCACAAATCCTGCTGGCCATTCCCAACGGAGTTGCAAAAGCGTACTACACCCGGTTGTGCAAAGCCTGGGAAACCGACCGCGAGGAGCACACCAAACTGGTCCTTGGGTCATTGCGCTTTGGTAGCCTGATCGGTGGCATCATCGGTGTGGCACTGTGCGCAATTGCCCCGGAACTGGTTCAATTGTTATGGCCAGACAAGTGGCCGCCCGCCACAAACACCACACTGGCCCTCACTGCCTTTGTGCCCTTGGTGATCATGATGGCATCGCCGCTCGGCGATGCACTCTCAAGCTCGAGCCGGTATGTGTTGCGCACCCAACTCTTAACCGTGCAGGTTGTGACTGCCCTGATCGCCTACCTGATCTTGCCACGTTATTACGGCATTGTTGGCGTGGGCGTCAGCGTACTGTTGCTCGAGGCAATCATGCTGGTCGTGTACTTGATCGTGGCCGATCCCATTTTCAAATGGAAGGCGTTGCGAACAATTCTCGAGCAGATCGGTCTGGTGACTGCCGCAACCCTGCTTGCCCTGCTGCTCAAGTCCAGTTTGCAGGCTACCCATATGATGCTCCCGTTGCTGCTTGCATTTACGGCTGCAACGTTTGGCACACTGGTGTTCGTCTGTGCGAACCTGATCATTGACAAGGATTTGCGCGAGATGGCCCTGGATAAAATTGGTGGCAAAATCCTCAAACGCCGCTGAGTACACTTTGACGCTCGAGGTTCAACACAAATGGTCAAGGCAGAATCTCGCCTTGACCATTCGAATCAAATTTCTCGAGGATTACGCTTTGGGTTCGTTGAGGATCGTGATTCGACCCTCGAGTTTTGCATCGATGGTTTTGAGGCTGGCGAAGTATTCCTGCATGACTTGGTAATCGGGCAGGTACGTGTCGGTCCTTGCGCCTTTGGCGTTCTTGAGCGCTTCGAAACCGTCGCCGCCGGAGGCGATGAAGTTATTGACCACGACTTTATAAACTGCTGCCGGGTCAATCGCTTTGAATCCCGTGCCATCTTTAACTTGAACATCGGTGATTCTCGAGCCTGGTTTTTGTGCCAGGTCAAAAGTGTATTTGAGACCCGAAACTTGCAGGAATCGGCCCGCACCAGTTTCCCATTGTGAAACGCCATTCTCGAGGCTGGCGCGAATTTCGGCCCCGGTCAGGTCGAGCACGAACAGCGTGTTGCCGAAGGGTTGAACGTTGATGATTTGCCCAACCGTGATCGGTCCGGCCTCGATGCTGGCACGGACACCGCCACCGTTTTGGAATGAGATGGTCGTGCCGTACTTTTGGGTTTTCCAGAGGTTCGCGTCGGCTATTACGTTTGAGAGGTTCGTTTCGCGTTTGCGCACATCGCCGCGTTCGCCGTTTAATTTGCTGACGGCTGTGCCAACGACCTCTTTGCGGAAGGCATCGACCGGCACAGTGAACGCCTTGAGCGTCGCTGCGAGGCGCGTGTCGCCTTTGAAGCTTTCTGTGACCGGTGTGACCTTGCCGCCCCAGGAGACAGGCGTACCTTCGTCATTGAAGGTCACGCGCAGGGAACCGTAAAACTTGCCCCATTCCCAGACTTGCGAAACCAGGATGGTCTTACCGCTCGAGTCTTTCAAGACCGTCGGGTAAGCGCCCTCGGATTTGGGCAGGCCGTTGCCTTCAAACTTGCCGAGCGGCGTGTGCGAGTGCCCGCCGACGATTACGCCAACACCCTTCAGTTTCGGTGCAAGCTCGAGGTCTTTGCTGTACCCAAGGTGCGAAAGCAAAATGATTTTCGTGATGCCCGAACCGCGCAACGCATCGACTTCTGCTTGCACGC
>JAYURE010000025.1:0-2430 GCA_043756345.1 Deinococcales bacterium
GCTTTGGGTTTGCGTGGCGGGTTGCACGATGGACGACAGTAAATGCCGGTGGTGCGAACCGCGACGGTAAACAGCGCATCGAAACTCGAGTCGGTGCCGAACATGATTTCAAGCATTTCACTTCGTGACAAGGAAAACCGCATGGCTGCATTGTCGCGTGTTTTGAACCCGAGGTGCTACCGGATTCTTGCGGATCAATTCTAGAAATGTCATGGACAGAATACCAAGAACCAGTTACGATAAGAATGAACACTGGAGGTCACATGAAATTAGACATGATCGGCATTGCCGCCAAAGACATGGCCCGCAGCCTCGAGTTCTACCGCAAGCTCGGCTGGGAGATTCCAACCGGACTCGAGGCTGAAGCGCACGTGGAGATCGTGCTCGAGAATGGATTGCGGTTCGCCTGGGACACCTTTGAGTTGATGGTCAGCCTCGAGCCAGATTTCAAGATTTCAGCACACAGCATCGGCGCGTTCCTGTGCTCGAGCCCGAGTGAAGTGGATTCCAAGTATGCCGAATTGCTCGAGGCTGGTGTCGAAGGCCACAGGCCGCCATGGGATGCCTTCTGGGGTCAACGGTACGCGATCATCAAAGACCCGGACGGCAACACGGTTGATTTGTTCGCGGCACTCTGAACCGCTCAGACAATTTGAATCGAAGCTCGAGAAAACCGTCCCTGATACGTCTTCAACCGTTCTTGACGGATTTTCATGATCCTCCGGTTATCGTGTTGGCTCAATCAACCGGAGGATCAAATGCAGCACACACCGAAAGCGTTTCGTGTCATCACCCCATTGCTCGCGCTGGGACTCTCCGTTGCGTTCGCGGCGGGCATGTCTGGAAGCTCGAGCCTGAACGATCCGTTGTACCCATGGATGGGCAACGGTGGCTACGATGCCAAGCATTACACGATTGATTTGCGTGTTCCGGCGGATCACAAAACCGTCAAAGGCATGACGATCATGCAGGCGAGCGCGACGGATGACCTCTCGAGTTTCAATTTGGATTTGGGTTCGCTCGAAGTAGACAGCGTGCTCGTCAATGGTGCTCGAGCAAGTTTTCAGCATGACGATCCAGAACTGACGATCACGCCGAGCGAGACGATCTCCAAAGGCTCGAGCTTTCGCGTTCAAGTCGTGTATCACGGCACGCCCGGATCGAAAGCAAGACCCGATGAGTTCGGCGGTTGGACGATCACGAAGACCGGTTTGACCGCGTTTGCGCAACCAACCTCGTTGCTGCAATGGGCGGCGGTCAATGACCATCCAGCGGACAAGGCGACGTTCACGTTTCGTTTGAGGGCACCAAGTTCCGAACAGGCGATTGCGAATGGCATCTTCGTGACGCGCCGCGAAAACAACGATGGGACCGCCACCAGTTTCTACAAAATCTCAGAACCGACCACGAGTTACATGCCGGTGCTGGCGTTCGGGCAGTACAAACTGGTTGAAGGTGGCACCATCAACGGTGGCCTGCTCGGTCAAGTGAGAATTCGCAATTACCTCGCGCCGGGCACAGCTTCGTATTACGATTCTTCATTCGCCAAAGCTGGAGAGATGATCCGTTTCTTTGGCGAAAAACTGGGCGCATACCCGTTCCGCGAGTACGGCATCATCACACATGACATCGAGGCGGGCTTCGCGCTCGAGAATCAGACGCTCTCGAGTTTTCCCGCGAAATTTCAGGGTTTCGACAAAATGCCTGCCGAGGATGCCTCTGCCCAGACCGAAGAGGTGTATGCCCACGAATTGGCGCACCAGTGGTTCGGCGCTCTCGTCAGTTATCAGGATCATTCGCAAATTTTTATTCACGAAGGTTTCGCCGAATTCTTGGGCCGCCTCTGGAGCCAGCACAGCAAGTACCGCACGCTCGAGGAGGCCACCAAAGACGATTACGGTTTCATGCTGTACGCCAAAGAGGGTGGCTACTTCGAGTTTGACAAAGCTGGTCTGGTGAATCTCTTAAAAGGTCGTAGCTTCAACATCAAAGCGGATTTTGTTTTCGATGCCGCGAAAGTTGGACAGGTACTCGACCTGATCTTCAGCGGAACCTTGCCCGCCGCATCTCGAGCCAGCATCCTCGAGAAAGCCGCGACTGGCCCGAACTCTGGCCTGAACATTGAACAACTGACCAACGAAATTGGTCAATTGCCGTTCACGAAAGTTGCCGTGACCCGCCGCATCAACCGTGAGGTGCGTCGTCTGGCCGATCCGAGCCTCGAGCCGGTTCAGCCGTCACCCGTTCCAGGTACGGTCAAAGCGGGCGACAATCCGTTCGATGGCAATGTCTATGTTCGAGGTTCAGCGACCTTGCACGCGCTGTACTTGAAAGTCGGCGAGGAAACCTTCTTCAAGATTTTGCGCACCTACCTCGAGCGGCACCGATTTGCCAACGCGACCAACGAAGATTTCTTGAAAGTCGTGGCCG
>JAYURE010000026.1:0-2428 GCA_043756345.1 Deinococcales bacterium
GAAAGTTCAAAGTGAAAAGACAAAACTCGAGCCTGACACACTTTCCACCTTCTTGCTCACAAGACAGCACCTAACGGGCTGTTCGCGCTTCTTGCTCACAAGACAGCACCTAACGGGCTGTTCGCGCTTCTACTTTTCACTGATCTTTGCTCGAGAACCCGCAAGTCCAATTTCACGGCTACCCCCATCACGAGAGGTCACGAAAAACTGCCAGTAGACTGCCAGTAGACTGAAGGCATGATTCACGGTGATGATTTCGCGCCCCATCCCGCCCTCGAAGCGTTCGCCCGCAGGCTCGAGCCGGACGGCTTGTTCTTTTATGACGCTGGCCCGAACGCGAACTCGGTTGCCGGATCGGTCGTGGTGCTGATTCATGGCAATGGCGATGAGGCCGATTCGTGGCGGCACGTGCTGCCCATGCTGGCGGAACAGTCTCGGGTGATCGCACCGGACCTGCCCGGATTTGGACGCTCGAGGGCATTGGGTCAGGGCAACTTGCACGATTTGACTGCCAGTGTGCTGCGAATCCTCGAGTCTGAACGCCTGAAATCTGTGCATCTGGTTGGCTCGAGCATGGGTGCCGTGGTTGCTTGCCTGCTCGCGCCGCACCTGCAAGTCTCGAGCCTGACCTTATGTGGCGGTTCCGCCTCGAGCCTGGGATTGTCCGAACCGAGCGCGGGCGTCAAAGCCCTGCTCGAGCCTGGAGTTGGTGAAGCCTATTACACTGGACTGCGTGACGCGGGCATTGATGCCGCGTATGACACGCTCAAACCGTATTACGCCAACCTTGAGGGCCTGTCCGAATCTGATCGGAGTTTCTTGCGTGATCGTGTTTGGGCTCGAGTCTGGTCCAACTCGCAACGTGCCGCATTCTTCGCTGGTCTGCGATCCTTGTTTGATCCGAATTTGGCTTTGAACATTGCCAACCTCGAGCACTTGCGCATGCTGCTCCTGTGGGGCGAGCACGACACAATCATGCCGATCAGTACAGCGCACAAGCTGCACGCCGCGCTACCCAACTCAAGGCTCGAGGTCATTCCCCAAACGGGCCACCTGCCGCATCAGGAACGCCCTGAAGCCTTCACAACTACACTCGAGGCATTTTGGAGGCGAGCATGATTCTCGGCCTGGATTTCGGCCTCACCAACCTCGACGGGGCGCTCGGACAGAACGGGCAACTTGTGCGCGGTTGGCGACAACTGACGCAAGGCCCAGCGAGCGAAAGCGTGATGCGGGCCACACTCGAGACCGGCAATGTGAACCTCGCTGACTTGACCGCCATCGGCACCACCGGAGGCCGCCACAAAGACCTCCCCTCGAGCATCGCAGGCGTGCCCATCCGACCCATCGGCGAGGCGCAATCCGTCGGACGTGGCGGCCTGGCCTTGACCGGCCTCGAATCGGCGCTGGTCGTCTCAGCAGGCACCGGCACATCGATGATTTCGGCCCGCAAACTCGAGACTGGTTTTGAATTTAAACACGTGACTGGATCGGCAGTCGGTGGCGGCACACTGCTTGGACTCGGCAAGCTTCTGCTCGGAACCAGCAACCCACTCGAGATTGGAGAACTTGCCAGCCGTGGCGATCCAGCCGGAGTCGATTCGACCCTGGTGGACGTGATCGGTGGCGGCATCGGCCACTTGCCACCAGACGCAACTGCCGTGAATTTGGGCAAACTCGCCAAGCTCGAGACGCCAGCGAGCCGTGAAGACCTCGCCGCAGGACTGGTCACGCTGGTTTCGCAAGTGATTGCCGTGATTGCCCTGAATGCCGCCAGCGCCAACAACCTCGAGCGAATCGTGATCGTTGGACACCTGCCCGACCTCGAGCCGATTCAAGTTGCGATCCGTCGAGTTTGGGGCTTTTACGGCGTGCCAAACCCACCGATTTTCCCAGAGAATGCCGGATTTGCAACCGCGCTGGGCGCGGCACTCGAGGCTGGGGAAGGTCTTTAGCGCATGGGGATGTTCGACTATTACGAACCCAAACCACCATTGGCTTGTCCAAAATGTGGTGATGAGTTAGAAGGATGGCAAGGAAAGGATGGACCTCGCGGCCTTTTCGAGTGGGTTCAGGGTTCCCGTGGACCATCTCGACAACTGAGTTCTACACTACCCGAATCAAGAAGAAGTCAATTTTTGTCTACAGGGGATTGGCTTATCTACACAGGCTGCTCTTGTGGAACAGGCGTGGATGCAATCGCCTCACTCACGGATGGTGTTTGGACACATACCCATTTCTTAGACCCTCTCGAGCCGCCTGGACTTCCCGATGGCTGGCATTTAATGACATGGGATGAACGCAAAAATGTTCTTGCTGAATTGCAGCGAGAAATTCCTTTCGATCATATTCTGCACGGTCGTAGGATGATCCCTTTGGCACGCCATAGTGGTTGTGATGAAGTTTTGATTCGTACAGTTGATACGAT
>JAYURE010000027.1:0-2426 GCA_043756345.1 Deinococcales bacterium
GGTTGCAAACCCGAGTCAACATGGCGCAAACGTATTTTAACGTCGTGGCGAGCGAGGCGAAACTCAAACTCGATCAGGGTCGCTCGAGCCTTGCACAAACCGAAGTTGGCGTGGCGAAAGAACGGGTCAAGCTCGGCAGCGGCACGGCGCTCGCAGTTGAGCAGGCACAGGCGGCATTGATTCAGGTGCAGCAAGATTTGAAGGTGGACGAGGTGCAACTCAAGGTGCAACGCGAACTCTTGCGCAACCTGCTCGACCTCAAAGATTTACCGGCCTTGGACGCTCAGGTTCCCGCCTCGAGCGCCGTGCCGGGATTGCCGACGGTTCAGGCCGCAGCCCTGAAGATTCCGCCGGTGATTAAGGCGTCCGGTGCGGTCGAAGTCGCCAAGCTCAGGCTCGAGCAGGCGCAAACGGATTCCACGCCGCTCAATCAGCGCAGCGTCGCCAAGCAAGCGCTCTTGAGTGCGCAACTCGAGTATCAGTCTCAGGCGCTCACGGCACGTCAGGCGGCGGAGCAAGCCTACGTTGGTGCCCTGAGCGCTCAGGCGGCCCTGGATGCGTCTGAGGCCGCCACAGCCGCCCAGCAGACGGCCCTCAAAACCGCGCAGGCCCAAGAGAAGGCCGGAACCATCTCGAGGCTGCAAGTGCAGGGCACCTCGCTGAGTTTGCAGCAGGCGCGATACGCCCTGCTTCAGGCGCAACAGAGCGCCTACCTGACCCGCCTGAGCCTCGAGTTGGCGGCCCCGCAGGAGGTGAAGTAGTGCGCAATTGGTTGATCGCGCTGTTCGTGCTCACCGTGGGCGGCGGGGCCTTCTGGTGGTTTGGACTGCGCACTTCGACCGCGCAGGCCGCGCCAGTCAAAACCATTCAGGTCAAACTCGGTGATGTTCAATCGATTGTCAACGCGCCGGGGCAAATCTTTCCGCGCAACCAGACGACCGTCTACACCAAAAACGGTGGCATGGTCGCAAAGCTTCTGGTCAAACCGGGCCAGGAAGTTGTAGAGGGAGACGTGCTCTTGCGCTTCGACACCAGCGCATTGCAAACCCAAGTCGCCTCGCTAAAAACACAACTCACTGCGGCAGAGGCGAGCCTGCAAGATTTGCAACTCGGCTCGAGGTCATCCGACGTGCGACTGGCACAAGATGGGGTTAAACAGGCAAATCTCGAGGTGACTCAGGCCACCCGGCAGTTGACGCTGATTCAGGCCGATTACAAACTCGGTGTCGCCGCCGCACAGCAAGTCGAGGCGGCACGCAACACATTGCAACGCGCCAGCAGCGCCCTCGAGAGTGCCCGACTTCGCGCCACGCAAGCCACGCAGATGCAGAGCCTCGCGGTGTCGAACGCCAAGGCGCAACTCGAGGCGGCGAAGTTTCAACTCAAAAGTTTGAACGAACAGATTGCCACAGCCGTCGTCAGCAGCCCGATGACCGGCAGCGTGATCGAATTGCAAGTCGCCAAAGGCCAAGCGGTCGCCGCCTCGAGTGCGGTGGCGCAAATCGCTGACCTTTCGAGTTGGATCGTGCAAAACCGTGTTGCCGAAAGCGACCTGCCATCACTCCAGGTTGGAATGCCCGTGACCATCGTGGTCAACGCCATCGGTGACAGCGAACTCGAGGCGAAAATCATTCAGATGGGGCAGGTGCAAAAGTTCAAAGACCCGTTGTACTACTATCAGGTCGATTCCCTGATTCTAGGCAAGGAAGCGCCCGAAGGAATTTCACCCGGCTTGTCCACCACGGCGACATTCGTCACCGAAGAGGCGACTGGAGTTCCAGTCGTTCCTGTCAATGTCTTGCAATCGCAGGGCGGCAAAACCATCGTTGAAATCAAATCTGGCGAAGAGGTTCGCAAGGTCGTTGTCGTAACCGGATTGGATGATGGCACGATTGTCGAGATCAAAAAGGGCCTCAAGGTTGGTGATCTCGTTGTGCTGCCGCCACCGCCCGGAACTGCCGCACCAGAAAACTCGCCCGGTGGTTTGGGTGGAATCATCAAGTTCTAGTTGGGTGTAAATCTCGAACCATGAATCTCGAGTCAAGCAAGTTCGACACACGTAGGGTGCGCTCTTGAGCGCACCGTCACACACGAAAAAGCCATTCACAAACTGAACCAAACCTCTATCCAACCTCGAGCAGAACCTCGAATCTCCGCACAGCATCTTCACGAGGCCGCAATGAGCATCGAATTAATCGGCATTCAAAAAAAATACGTCATGGGTGGTGAAACCCTGAACGTCTTGCGCGGCGTGGATTTGCATTTACAAGATGGCGAGTTCGTCGCGCTGATGGGTCCGAGCGGTTCGGGCAAATCGACCCTGATGAACATCATTGGTTTGTTGGACTGGCCGAGCAAGGGGCAGTATCGGCTCGAGGGTCAGGATGCGAGTGGCCTCAGCACGGTGCAGCGGGCACGGTTGCGCA
>JAYURE010000028.1:0-6643 GCA_043756345.1 Deinococcales bacterium
GATATGCTGCTCGAGAAGGTGGCGGATTCTAGACATTTCTGCCATCTTCAACTTTTTAAGCCATTACTGCTAGCACCCGACGTACTGTATATCTGTCAATCCTGACAATAATTATATTCTGTGTCTATCGAACAGCAATTTACGATCAATCACTTGACGATGCACAAGTGCTTGAGCTTAAGTTTTAGTTTTTCAAGCCTTGAATTCTGGTGATGAGGTGAGAACGAAATCCCTGGCGACCTCTCGAAACCAGTGGGACTGTTGCGGTAAACTCCTCCCATGTCCCAAGCCATCACCGATCAAGACATCGAGCACCTGAAAAAACTGGCCCGCCTCGAAATGAATTCCGAGGACACGGCCCGAGCAAAATCTGACATCAACAAAGTGCTTTCGTATTTCGAGAAACTGCAAGAACTCGACACGACTGGATTGCCAGAAATGTCGCGTCCGGTCAAACTCGAGAACATCATGCGTGAGGACGTGGCGACGGTTGGGTTCTCTCAGGCTCAGGCGCTCGAGCTTGGGGTTAGTGTGGAAGATGGGTTTTTCAAGGTTCCGCGCACGGTGGAGTGAAACTCGCGGGTCAGGTCGAGTGAAGGTTCTCAAGCAGGGGAGACTCGAGGCTCGAGACGACGCAGCAGAAAGGCTGCGCCAACCCCAATCGGTGCAAAGGCGATCAGCGCGAGCATGCGTTGCAGCAAACCACCGTATGCGCCCTGATTGACTGGGATGGTTCCTGACATGATCGCGGCGAGCAGGCCGAACGCGGCGATGTTCCCAAGAAAATAAATTCTCAGGTTCAAACTCGAGGGTTTCCATAGCGCGGCGGCCATGATGAATGGCATCAGGAACAAGCCAATCACCATCGGGTTCGCAGCGTGTTTTGGGTCGGGCAGTGGGAAAGTTCCGGCCCAAACGCTCGAGAGTCCGGTTAGGGCGACGGCGATGCTGGTGGGCCAAGCGAGGAAGGGTGTGACGCGCAAATCTTGGAAGGCTCGAGCAAATCCGTAACTGGACAGCGTCGTGAGCAACCCTGAAATGATGGCCCCAATGTTGAACATGGCTGGCAGACTCGAGTCTGGTGATCCGAGGTCACTGGCGGCGTTGGCAAGCAGGCTGTAACCGGGATAGAGCGGCATGGCGATCAGTTGCAACCCGAAGTACATGATCGGCACGGCAATGCCCAGTTTGAGGGCACGCTCGAGGTTGGGGTTCATGGTTCACTTTACGCGGCGTTCGTCAAGACCCATCCCGTATCGCTCTAAGAACGCTTCCATCTCGGTGCTCAGGATCAGCACGGTGCGTCCGTCACGGCGGATCACGCCTTCTCGCTCGAGTTCGCCAAAATTGAGGGAGACGGTTTCGCGGCGCACGGTGATCAGTTCGGCGAGTTCTTCTTGGGTCAGGGGCAGTTGCAAACTCAGGCCGTCGGGAATGGCTTTGCCTTGTTCTTTGGCGAGTTGGTACAGGATTCGGGCGAGACGTGCGGCGACCCGGCTCGAGTCTTGAACGGCGCGTGACATCAGGTCGCGGCGGGTGGCTCGGGCTAACATTCGGCCTATGGCAACGGTGAATGGTGGTTGCGTTTCAAAACGTTCGCGCAGTTCTTGAGCGTCCCAGGTCAAGAGTGTTCCGTCGGTCAGGGCTATCGTTTCCGGGCTGGTGAATTCGTCATCGGCTATGGTTTCGAGCGCCAGGTACTCCCCCGGCTTGCGCACACCGAGAACACGTTCCTCGCCGTGGCTGGTCAGGGTTGAGAGTTTCAACCAGCCTCGAGCGACGTAACTGACAAAACTTGGGCGTTCCTCGAACGGGTACAGCAGTTCACCTTTTAAGAGCAGTCTCGGGCGGGCCGCTTGGATCAGGCCACGGGTGAGTTCGATGGGAAATCCCTCGAGTGTCACTGGTGCTTCGTTGCCGATCACGAGGTTGGTGCCGCGCATCTCAATTGATCCCCCGGTCCTTGTCTGCACTTGCGACCTCCGCTTGGGTTCGTGCCTGCGAGCCCCGATCTTGTGTTCCTATGGCGCGGGAAAGTTCTTCGTAGAGGAGTTGGTCGAGCACCTCGAGTTCTTCGTCTAAAACCCGTTCGCTGGCCTCTAAAACACGCTCGAGTTCGATGATGGCCTCACTAAATGGTCGGGTGCGGACGCCTTCGCGGAATCGGGCGATCAGTGGGTTGAGGGCTTCACGCACGGCGGCGCGGAATTGGTCAATTTCGTTATCCATTTTGATTACTCATGGTGCGTTCTCATGGCTCACCCCAGCAGGTCGGCGAGGCTCGAGTTGCCGTCCAACGCGAATGGTGCAAAATGTACGGTCAAGTCGTCGGGCAGGCCTTCGAGTCGTTCGGGCAGGGCGTCTCGGGCGAGGATCAGGTAATCGCCGGATCGGTGGCGAACGACGATGGCTTCACTGGGCACGGTACGACCTAAGGCGTTGCGCAGGGCGGTGTCCGCATCGGAATCTTCTTTGGTCTCGAGCGTGACGCGCAATCCGTTCAGGCGGGCGGTGTCGCGCAGTTTCTCGAGGGTTTCTTTGGCGACTTGCGGCAGGCGGGAAACGTAATGGGAATCTTTAACGATGTAGTTCGCGGCCCCGGCACGCAGGGCATCTACGGCAAGTTTGGCATCGGCGCGTCCAGTGACGAACACGACGGGAACGCCACAGCCGAGGATGGCCTCGAGCACTTTAAGGCCGTCCATGTCGGGCAGGCCGTAATCGAGCAGCACCAAATCAAATTCGCCAGAAAGCGCATGGGAGATGCCGAGTTCGCCCGTTTCGGCGACGGTGGCGGTAAAACCGGCCCGCTCGAGTACCCGACCAGCAACGAGGGCATGGTCTGGGTTGTCTTCGACGAGCAGAATTCGGTTGAGCACGGTTTGTCTCCCCTCCAGCACGCATTACTCATGATGAGTATAGCCCGAGCTTGGTGAGAAGGCTTTAAGTCTCTCGTGATTTTGGCTTGCAGTTCAAGGTGCTGGTTGGAGTCGGCTAGAGCGGCGTGTTGTGCGATGTGCACGTGCTCGAGACGGTGAAAGGCGAGGGTGATGGTTTGAATGTTGCAGCGCAGCGGATTCGCTCGGGCTGGTCATTTGATGAGAAGAACGAGTTTTGTGCGAGAAGCGGGTTTGGCCCCAATCCTCGAGCCATCATGATCTTTAACTCGAATCAGGTTGAACCTTTGAATTTTGGACCGTTTTGAGCGGGCATCTCGAGCCTTTGGTTGGGTGTCGTATCACGAATTTTTGAAGCTTTCGAGGTTGAAGTTTGGCAAGAGGGCAGCGTTGTAAAGCTGCTGCGGCTCGCGCCAATTTGAGTTCGACGACGCGATTTGAACTCGAGCCTTCATTATTTACCCGATCAGAATTGCCTGTGCAGCACACAATCCTTAAGCCCGGCTTAAACTTATCGATCCTTCCGATGGTTTCGTTCTCGTCACTGTAATACTTCCGAAAGTTGCCATTTGCTTCACTACAGCACGCAAGGTCATTGGCACACGATGCTGATCACCCACCTGGGGGAAAACCACATGGAGGCACACAGAGCATGACGGTCGGATCGCCAAACACCACTAGACAGAACCAGGCCAGACAAAACCAGTCCGGTGCCGGGTTCAATCTGCCACTGCCAACCAACCAGACGGTGTATTCAAACCTGGCTGGCGTGGGAGTCGATTGGGACATGATCGAGGCGGACTTGGGGGCGCGACTCGACTGGCATGGCGTGGTCGAAGTTCAAGCCCCAACCGGTCTGGCTCGAGGGTATTATTTGAACTCGAAATTCAGCACCGGCATCGTCTCGAGCGGTGGCGACTTAACCCCGTGCGACACGCAAACCATGCGCGGTATGGCGTTGCAGCATGGTGCCCGTCTGAACATTTTTGCGCTCTCGGCCAATCTTGTGCGCCTTTCGATTGCCAGTTCCGGCTGGCAAATTCAACGCGAAGGTCTGGCCAAGGAAGTCTTTCACGCTTGGGCGGCAGAACTCGAGGCGAACCGGTCCTCTGGGGCGCTCGAGGTTAGCGTGCTGTCTGGTCGGCGCGGGATTCTGGCGTTCGAGCACGGGGTTCGTTCGTTAACGGCGTTTCAGGCGCTCACGTCACTGTCTTTCGATGAGACCGCGCTCGAGTGGTTGAACGCCCTCGCGGGTCGCCCAGATGCCCGGGTGCGTTGGTTCGGTGGTGCCGATACTGCCGCCTTCACCGGTCTCGAGACGGTCGAGTTGCCACCGATCAGTGTCAGTGCGCGACCCATGGCTAAGCCCGTCTTGGTTCAAGCTCCAAGTTTCGTGCCACCGGAAGCTTCCGAT
The DNA here is from genome assembly GCA_043756345.1 of Deinococcales bacterium. GTDB lineage: Bacteria > Deinococcota > Deinococci > Deinococcales > JAAFIG01 > JANOWZ01. The sequence goes on from JAYURE010000028.1 coordinate 4,312, forward strand.
GAAGATGACAAGGATTTGCTCGAGCTTTCTGATGACATCCGCCTGAGCAATGATTCGGGCAATGATTCGGGCAATGATTCGAGCAATGATTCGGGCAATGATCCTGTCAGTGTCTCGAGTGAGCCTGATCTTCAACCTATCGCCCAAGCGATCAATCCGCCAGTTGTTCAGCCAGTTGTTTTGACTGCTCCTCAGATTTTTGTCCAGCCAGTCGTTCAGCCCGTCGTTCAGCCCATGGTCCAGCCAGTCGTCCAGCCAGTCGTTCAGCCAGTCGTTCAGCCAGTCGTTGTCCAGCCAGTCATTCAGCCAGTCGTAGGAGTCTCCACCGCACCGGTTGTGAGCGTGCCCGCCATGACCATTCCCACCCCCCGCGTGATTGAACAGCCGCTCGAGGTCACTTGGCCGATGGTCACGGCAGCCTGGTCGGAATTGCTGGCCTTCACCGAACGCCGCACCAATGCCGCACGTGGGGCAGAGACCTTTGACCGCACCTGGCGCGAAAGCTGCATCGCGCTCGCCGAGCGCTACCCAGAACTCGACCCGTTCTTTGCCGATGTCAAATATGCCGCCGGAACTTTGAATGTCCGGCTGCAAACCCCAAACACCATCGAGGCCCTCGTCGCCGCCTACAAGCGTTCACTCGCCCATCTGGGCATTCCCCTCGAGGCGCTCGAACCCCTCGTGCAACCGATTCGTGCGCGTCACCAGAACGCTTGGGCGGCAGCGGGCCTGGAGGCTTTATGGCGGCGTTAACATCCCTCAAAGGCACACTCGAGGGTGATCAACTCTTCAGTCTGCTCTCGTACCTCAAACTGACCAAAGCCACCGGTAGGCTCGAGGTTATCGGGCAAGGTCGGGCCGCGAACCTGTTCATTCAGGATGGCAATCTGGTCCATGCCGAATGCGGCCCCTTGAACGGTGACAAGGCCGTGGCGCAAGTCGCCATGTGGAAAGATGGTCAGTTCGTGTTCATGGCCGATGAGCGCAGCCCGAAATCAACGATCACCGATTCGCTCGAGGGGCTGGCCCTGTCGGTCGCGGTTGCACTTGATGAAGGTAAATTCGAGCCCTTGCCGGTCGTGCCGCAAGTCAATCTGGATTTGCCCGCACGCCTCGCACCGCGTCCACCGGCGATGCAGATTGTCATGGGAGCCAACGAAATTTCCTTGCTGGCCAAAATCAATGGCAAATTGACTTTGCGCGAAATCACGCTCGAGTTGGATTGGACCGTTGAACAAATGCGTGTGGTCTCGTACCGGTTGATCGAGGCGGGCGCGATAGAACTCGCCAGCCTGAAAGCCACCCAACCTGACAGCCTGATCGATGTTCGTTTCACCAAAGCCTTACGCGAGGCCTTCACAAAAATTGTTGGACCCGCAGCGCTATTTCTCTGGGAAGATGTCGCCGCTGACAACGGCATCAACCCGGAAATGCTGGTCGCGTCCAGATTCGGCAATTTCTTGCGCGGTCTGGCAGGCACCATCGACGATCCGGCCGCCCGAGATCAATTTATTAAAGTACTCACTCAGTTGCGGGCTCAGTTCCGCATATGAATTTCTTCGAGTCAAAACGTGGATCACAAACGACTTTTGATTTTGACCAGTACATCCAAAACCCAGATGTACTCGAACCTGGAGGTGTGAAATGACGAGCCCAAGCAAATACACAATTCAACTCTTAGAGGGTATCCACGATGATGCCCAACGCCATACCCTCGCCACCGATGCGGCCCGACTGCTCGGCACGAACGCCGAACAACTCGAGCAACTCCTCGCCCGTGGCATCGGCGCACGCATCGCCCGAGCGGGCAGCGAAAAACGTGCCGAACACGTCGCCGGTCTGTTGCGTTCGGTCGGTGTCAAGGTCGAAGTGGTCGCCCCAACTGAGGAAGGCTTGACCGAGGAAATCCAGCCCGAGGAAATCAGCAACGAATTCGGCTCGAGCCCCCAGGATTCGGAATTGCCCGTGCCAGCATTTGAAGCATCGTTTGAAGGCAACTTACTCGGGAGCAACTCACTCGGGAGCAACTCACTCGAGGCCAATCCTTTCGAGACGCCTACATTCGAGACACCTGCTATCGAATCCGCATCGTTTCAAAGCCCCACGTTCGAGAGCAACCCGTTCGAGCCAGCCTCGAGCCAGCCCGAAGAGGCCAGCTTTGCACAGGATGGTTTTGCACAGGCTGGTTTTGCACAGGCCAGCGCAGAGGCTGCTCAGCCAGGCACCGAAGAGGCCGGTTCGACTTGGTGGTTGCCAACCGCTGCCCAAGCCAGCAAAAATGATCCGTTCATAACCCCGATGGGCGGCGACGCTTTCAACGCAGCCGGTAGCA
>JAYURE010000029.1:0-6642 GCA_043756345.1 Deinococcales bacterium
CAGCCAGATGCGAGTTCACAACCCTGGCTCGAGCTTTTCGGAAACGCAGTGCAGCTTGGTTCGCAGGCGTGCTCGAAACCCCACCATTTTCCGGTGCGGCAAAATCCGGCCTGAATTTCATCAATGATCAGCATCGCGCCATGCTGCGTGCAGAGTTCTCGAGCGCGACGCAAGAATGCTGGATCGATTGGACGCACGCCACCCTCGCCCTGAACAGCCTCGAGCATCACGGCGGCGGTTTCACCATCAATCGCGGCCTCGAGAGAAGCGATGTCGTTGAACGTCACGAATGAGGTTTCGTGAACAAGGTTTCCGAACGGCTCGCGGTATTTGGGCTCGAAAGTCAACGCCAGTGCACCGAGGCTGCGGCCCGAGAATCCGCGCTTCATCGCCACGAACTTCTCGCGGCCCGTGGCGGTCCGGGCGAACTTGATCGCGGCCTCAACCGCCTCCGTGCCCGAGTTGCAGAGGAAAAAGCGATCCAAATGCGCAGGCGTGACCGAATTCAATTCCTCGAGAAACAACGCCCGCTTGTCGTTCGGCAAGGTTTGCGGCAACATCATCAACGTTCCAGCCTGATCTTGAATCGCTTTAACGACGCTCGGGTTGCTGTGACCGATGTTCGCCACGCCGTAGCCGCCGACGCAATCGATGTACTCGATGCCGTCCTCATCCCAGACTCGAGCGCCTTTGCCTCGGACCAGCACAATCCCGTGTTTGTTGTACACGCCCGAGTCGTACCTGTGCTCGAGGGCGAGAAGATGTTCGGTTCTGGATGCGGAAAGGGTCATCGGTTCCTCCTGGGGAATCAAAACGGGGATTCAATCACGACCTTCGGGGTCAGACTCGAGTTTAGTGCATCTTATGCTCGAGCGGAACCCCTGAGTGAATAATCATGCAGGATGCCTCGAACAATCTCAAAATGTATTTAGAAGTTTTTCGTAGGGTGGGCTGCGCCCACCGTGCCAGTAAACCCGGTGGGCACGGCCCACCCATAATCTCGAGCCTGTTTTTATACCCGCAAGCTGGCAATCGTGACGCCATGTCCGCCCTCATTCGGTGGCGCATCCATGAACGATTCAACCCGTTTATCGGTTTTCAAATAATCGCGCAGAACTCGCCGCAAAACACCTTCGCCCTTGCCGTGAAGCAACCGAATCGGCGATTCCTTAAGCGCGTGAGCCTCGGCGATGAATCCACGGACCTGTTCAACCGCTTCTTCAACGCTCGAGCCGCGCAGGTTCAGTTCACGTTCAAAATCAGATCGAACGCTTAAAGCTCCGCCGCTCGAGAATTTCTGGCGTTGTTCGGTTGGGGCGCGTTTGAGTTTCAGGTCTCGGCGTTTGAGCGTGACTTTCAGCAATCCCAATTGTACGATCACGTCATCACCACGAAGCTCGAGGACGGTTCCACTCGCACCGTAGGCTGGGACTTCGACACTCGCACCGGGTTTAAGCGGATCGGCTTCGCGGACAATAGCGGAAACTTCGGGGCGTTCGGCTTGCACTTGGCGGCGCAATTCGCGCAATTCGTTCAAAACCTTTGGGCGTTCAAATTCATCTTTGGCCCGTTGTTTCGCCTGTCGAACCTGCTCGAAGGCATCGCGGTAAATGCCTTCGGCGCGATCTCGAGCCTCTTGCATCAGGGCAATTCGGTCGCGTTCAAATTGCTCGAGCCTTGAACGCATCTCGAGGGCTTCGCGTTCAGCTTGGGCTCGGGCTTCACGGGCGGTCGCGGCATCACGGGCGAGAGTTTCGCGTTCGCGTTCCAGGTTCTCGAGGAGTTTTTCGACGTTCGCGCCTTCAGGCCCGAGAACGCTGCTGGCCCGTTCGAGCACATCGGCTGGCAATCCCAACCTTCGGGCAATCGAGAGCGCATATGAACGTCCCGGCTGACCAATGATCAGTTTGAACGTCGGCATCAAACGCTCGAGGCTGAAGCCCATCGAGGCGTTGGTGACATCCTGACGCTCGAACGCAAAGACTTTTAACGGTGAAAGATGGGACGTGACAATGCCGCGAGCACCACGTTCGAGTAGCCCCTCGAGAATCGCCTGGGAAAGTGCTGCCCCCTCTGCTGGATCTGTACCGCTGCCCAACTCATCAATTAAAACGAGCGTGTCCTGGCTGGCACGCTCGAGAATATGGTTCAGGTTTTTGAGGTGCGCCGCGAAGGTGGACAGGCTTTGCGTAATGCTCTGCTCATCGCCGACATCGACCAGAACATCCTCGAGTACGGGGAGTTTAGCAATGCGGGCGCGAACGTAGAGCCCGGATTGCATCATGATTGCGGCCAGTCCGAGCGATTTCAGGGTCACGGTCTTGCCGCCCATGTTCGGCCCGGTGATCAGCAAGATTCGGCGATTCGCATCGAGTTTCAAATCGTTCGGCACGCAGTTCTCGACCAACGGGTGACGCAAATCCTCGAGCCAGACTTCGCCGCGTTCAGCAATTTCGGGGCGGTTCAAATCCCATTCTCGGGCGAGCGCAGCTTTGGCGGCGACCAAATCCAATTCGGCACAGGCGGCGAGAGTTTCGACCAATCCCGGTTCGTCCATGACCATTCGGGCCAGCTCGAGCAGGATTCGGGTGACCTCCTGTTCCTCCTCGATCATCAGCTTGGCGAGTTCGTTATTCAATGGCACGACACTGGCCGGTTCGATGAAAACGGTCTGATTGCTGGCGCTCGAGTCCACGACGATGCCCGGAACCTGATTTTCCATCGAGGCGCGAACTGGAATCACATACCGGTCGCGGCGAATCGTGATCAGTTTGTCTTGCATCGCCTCCGCATTGCGGTCCATCAGGTTCGAGAGGCGATCTCGAATTTCGGAACGCAGGGGTTGCAATCGGCGGCGAATGTGACGGAGTTTCGGCGTGGCATCGTCGCGCACCGTGCCGTCACGGTCCAGACGCTCGAGCACCGTGCGACACAAGATCACGTGCTGCCCTATTCGTGTGGCGACCTCGAGCAATGGTCCCATCGAATGCTGCGCGACCGAACGTTTGAGCGTCATCGCCGAATCGAGCGTGTGCGCCACCTCGAGCAAATCCGATCCCGGCACGGTCTGACCATCATCGAGGCGTTTGAGAATCGGACGAACATCGGTGATGCCACCCAAGCTGAGGGCAACACCGAACAGCGCGTCCTCAACCTGATCGAGCTTGCGGCGAACATCGGCATGGCTGGCACTCGGCACAAGATGCACGGCGAGTTCACGGCCCATGCCGGTCGCGGCACGGTCGGCGAGGGCTTCGCAGACCCGATGAAACTCGAGGACGTTCAGGGAGCGTTGGGAGAAACCGTCAATCACGAGCGTCACTGTTGGCGCTCCGTTATGGTTGGGCCATCAAGACGTGGGGGCAGGCAGAACATCACGACCAAATTATAGGCATCTCGAGGCGAAAGGAATATGCGCATCCCGGCCTATTTGATCTCGCAATCATGGCTTATTTCGTACTTTTCACACAATTTAAGGTTTGAGCAGAATCTTGGGGCGAACCTGATGCACAATGAAGTGCTCGAGCAGGGCAACTGCAAAGTCGCTGGCTAGAGAAATTTGGGTTACAATCGTGTTTCTGGCGAGGGCGTTGCATGCAACGCCCCTACAAAACCAAGTCTTTTCTCGTAGGGGCGAAGCATGCTTCGCCCAACAAAGCGAGGATCTTAATTTCAAACGCATCCTAATTTTGCGATTACCCTGAATGCTCGGGTTAAACTCTGAACGATGACACCGAACTTGCGGCTCGAGGCTTACGCCGTTTTCACCACGCCTGCCGATGATGCCAGCCGAATTGCCTTTTTGAAGCTCTTGCCCAAAAACCTTGTACGTTTGACGATTCACCCAGATTCGAGCGATCCGATGCTAACTCGAGCGATTGCATTGCAGTCCGACACGCATTTTGAAGAGATTCTGGGAGTGTTCACGAACGCGCTGGTCAGTCAACAATTGCGATGGCTCGAGATCGGTTTGCATGGTTACGGAATCATCAAGGAAAGCGTCGAATACCGACCATGGTTGCGCAATCGCTATTTGAATCTCGAGGAATTTCGCAAACTCAGTCTGACAGGACTCGAGCCTGAAGTCAGATATCACGCGCAAGAGACGGAGAAGCCTCAAGCCTGATTTGATTTCAAAAAGTTTGCCTGCGCATTCACGGCACGTTGAAGGAGTTTTCCATATTCGCGTTCTGGAACCTCAAAAGCCCCGAAACGCTCGAGGTGCGGATTCTGAATCTGCGCGTCAAACAGAATAAAATCTCGAGCTTTCAAATGTTCGTGCAATCGAACCATGGCGACCTTGCTGGCCTCGGGCACGCGAAAGAACATGCTTTCACCGATGAAGGCCGCACCGATCACAATGCCAAGAATCCCACCAGCAAGCCGATCCTCGAACCAGGTTTCAAAACTGTGCGCGATGCCCGCTGCGTGCAACTCGAGGTAAATCTCGCGCAATTCGGGCGTGATCCAGGTTTCGGCTCGGGCGGCACAACCGTCCACGACCTCCTCGAACGCCTGATTGATTCGGGTTTCAAAACGATCTGAATTCAGAGCGCGACGCAAACTCGAGGGCGTGTGGAAGCGATCATCGAGCGGAACCAACGCATGACGGCGCGAGGAGTACCAGTCCAGGCCATGACCGTTGTCCATCAGGAAATAACCCTGGGAATACAACTCGAGGATGTCAGAGACGCGGAACTTCACCCGTGAATCACTTCCGCGATGACGATTTGAGATTCGCGTACTTGGCTCGAACCTCAGCCGATGGCGTGCCCAAACCGGCGTTACTCTGTTGCAAACTTTGTCGCAGGTTCTCGAGCACGTAGAGCTTGTATTTCAATTCCTCGATGGTCATGCTCGCAGTTTAGCGTAAGCACGGCACGTTATGCTGACACATTCATGGCCAAAGTTTCCCGCTACTACGATGTCAAACGCGACGCGAACGGACACCGCTACCTCGAGGTGGCGATCACCGGCTTCTCGATGCTGCGCTTACCGCTCCTGAACAAATCCACCGCCTTCACGCTCGAGGAACGCGAATTGCTCGAGGTGGATGGGTTGATCCCGCCACACGTCTCGACGATGCAGGAACAGAAGATCCGGCAGTACGAACGGTATCAGGCGCAATCAAGTGATTTGGAGAAGCACATTTTTTTGCGCAACCTTCAAGACCGGAACGAGGTCTTGTTTTTCAAACTGCTCGAGGATCACCTTGAGGAGATGATGCCGATCATTTACACGCCAACCGTTGGCGATGCGGTCAAATTGTTCTCGCAGATTTACCGTTTTCCACGAGGCCTGACGGTTTCGACGGGCAACGTCGACCGGCTCGAGCAGACGATGCAGAACGTGCCGCTCGAGGATGTTCGCATGATCGTGGCGACGGATTCGAGCGCGATTCTCGGTATTGGTGATCAGGGTTTCGGTGGCATGGCGATCAGCATCGGCAAGCTGTCGTTGTACACGGTCGCGGGCGGTGTCGGGCCGGACAAGACGCTGCCAGTCGAGTTGGATGTCGGCACCGACCGAGAAGACCTGTTGGCCGATCCCCTCTATTTGGGCACGCATCACAAGCGGCTCGAGGGTGAGGCATACATCGAATTCATCGACAAGTTCGTTGAGGCAATCATCTCGCGGTATCCAAAAACGATCATTCAATGGGAGGACTTCGCTCGCGGCAATGCCTTCAAGATTCTCGAGCGCTACCGGCGGATCATTCCGAGTTTCAACGATGACATTCAGGGAACCGGCGCGATGGCCTTGGCGGGTGTTTTAAACGCCTGCAAGCTCAAAGGTGAACGGCTCGAGGATCAGCGTTTCGTGGTAGTCGGCGCGGGTGCGGGCGGGATCGGTGTGGCCTGGGCGATCAAGCAAGGCTTGATTCAAGCGGGTCTGAACGAACTCGAGGCTCGGGCACAAATTTTCGTGGTGGATCGTTTCGGGTTGCTAGTCTCAAATCAGGCGCTCGAGGATCATCAATGGGCGTATTGCCAAGATCCTGCACACCTTGCGGGCTGGACATTCGCTGGACAATCTGACGGAGCTGCCCCAAGCCTGCTCGAAACGGTTCAGAATGCTCGAGCCACGGTCTTGTTGGGCCTTTCAGGTCAACCCGGATTGTTCTCCGAGGCAGTTGTTCGGGCGATGGGTGCGAACGCGGAACGCCCGATCATTTTCCCGCTTTCAAACCCCACCGCACATGTCGAAGCACAACCATCAGACGTGCTCGAGTGGACCGAGGGCCGCGCCCTGGTCGCAACCGGCAGCCCGTTCAAGGATGTCGAACTGAACGGAAAAACACACCCGATTGGTCAGGGCAACAACGCCTTCATCTTCCCCGGACTCGGCTTCGGTGCGGTTCTGGCCCGAGCCCGAGAGATCACTGACGGCATGGTGCTCGAGGCCGCCGCGACCTTGGCCGAACAAACCACGCTCGAGCATTTGGCAGCGGGTCGCGTGTACCCACCGATGTCAGAACTGCGCGAGGTTTCGATCAAAGTGGCCGCCCGAGTCATGCACCGCGCGATCCGCGATGGTGTCGCCGCCGAGTACCGGGTGCGCAACATGAACCTCGAGCAGCTAGAAGCGTTCGCCCGATCCCGATTCTGGGCTCCTAAATACCTGCCATTCAAACGCGGCTGA
>JAYURE010000030.1:0-2417 GCA_043756345.1 Deinococcales bacterium
GGCCAAAACCCGGCTCGAGTATGCTCGAAAAGAGTGGGAAGTCGTTCACGACATGTACGTCAAGTGGGCCTGGAGTTTTTTCAGCTACATCGACAAGACCCAGGGCAGCGAAGGGCTTGAACACGCCTTCCGCGCAATCCTCGGCAGTTACTACAAGGACCGCTACGACAAGGTCATGGCCGCCAGCCCCCAAACGCAATTGCAGCTTTCGGTTGAGGGTTTGCGCGGACACCTGATGGGTCCGGGCCGTCGTGGTGAAGTGCCCGTGACCGATGAGGGCGAACGCTGGAAAATCAGCCTCGAGCCATGCGGTTCGGGTGGCGTGGCGATCATGCGCCTGCAAGCGGGCGAGGAGAAAAACCCGGAACTGTTCGGGTTTGACCAGGAGGCCCACGACTGGACTTGGGGCAAAAAGAACGTCTGTCATTACTGCGGGCATTGCGCCTTTGTCAACGAGATCCTGGCGATTGAACACTACGGACATCCAATGCGCGTGACCGAGTACAGCGGTGATGGCAACTGCACCTGGTACATCTACAAGGACCCGAAGGACATTCCCGCCGAGTACTACGAACGGGTCGGCAAGATCGCCCCGGCCCATGCCCCAAGGCTGACGGAGGGCACTTGAACCCGCTGACGCTCGAGCAGATTCTCGAGGGTGGCTTCTCGACACCGTGGGATGCACCGATGGTGCCGCCCTTTCCGATTGGTTTCAGGAATGCCGAGGTCCTGTCGCTGGTCTACCGCAGCGACCCCAGAGCGATACGCTCCTTACTGCCACCACCGCTGCTGCCCAGCGGTGAGGTGGTGATGATTCACATTTACAAGATGAACGATGTCGATTGGATTGGCCCTTACGGCGAGTGCAATGTGATGGTCGGTGCGCAATTCGAGGGTTTGACCGGCTCGTACTCACCGTACTTTTTCCTCTCGAGCGACATTGGTCTCGCCCACGGACGCGAGGTTCACGGCCAACCAAAAAAAGGGGGCGAACCGAAACTCGAGGTCCGAGGTGACCTGTTCGTCGGCACCCTGACCCGCAATGGCATCGACGTGATCACCGGCACGCTCGCGTACAAACAAAAACGCGACACGCTCAGTTCACTCGAGCAATACATGGATTTCACGCTCAACCTGAACCTCAAAGCGATCAACCAAATCGATGGCACGCCCGCGATCAGACAACTCACCTCGAGGCGGCTGGCCGATGTGGTCGTTCACGAATGCTGGAGCGGACCATGCACGGTTGAATTGCGCCCGAACGCGCAGGCCCCGATCTTCAGGCTGCCTGTGCTGGAGATGCTTGAAGGCTTTTACTGGCGGGCCGATTTCACGCTGCTGGCAGGCACGGTGATTCACGATTACCTCGCAAATCCGACAACCACCAATCCGACAACCACCAATCCAGTCAACAAGGAGGGCGATTAAATGGCACAGTACGCATGGGTGCTCGAGATTCGACCAGGTTACGAGGCCGAGTACAAAAAACGGCACGACGAGATCTGGCCAGAATTGCTCGAGGCTTTGCAAGCGGCAGGGATTCGCAATTACTCGATTTTCAAGCACGGCCTGACTCTGTTCGGTTACTTCGAAAGCGACGACCTCAAGGCCACCATTGCCTCGCTCGGTCAGAGCGAGGCCAATGCACGATGGGGAACCTGGATGGCCCCGATCATGAAAATAGAGGTTGACTCGAGCACGAATTTTCCATTCTTGCTGCCCTTGCAATGGCACATGGACTAATCTGTGACCGACCTGACTGGCAAGACCGCCATCGTCACCGGAGCCTCTCGGGGGATCGGCCAGGCCACCGCGCTCGAACTGGCACGGTCCGGCGCGAATCTGGTGCTGGTGGCCCGGACGCTCGAAGCGCTCGAGACCACACGGACTCAGATTGAAGCGCTCGGTGTCCAAACCATGGCCTGTGCTTGCGATGTCTCGAGCTACAGCGAAGTCGCGCTGCTTGTTCGGCAGGCCATCGCCCGTTTCTCGAGCCTTGAAATCTTGATCAACAACGCGGGGGTGATCGAACCCATCGCTCGCCTAGAAGATGTCGATCCCGCAGCCTGGGCGCAACTGATTCAGATCAACCTCGTTGGGGCATTCAACACCTGTCACGCCCTGCTGCCGCACTTTCAGCAACATGATCGGGGTGTGATCATCAACCTCAGTTCCGGTGCAGCCCAGCAGCCGCTCGAGGCTTGGAGCGCCTACTGTACCTCCAAGGCAGGTCTGGCGATGTTGACGCGCTCGCTGGCGCTGGAGGTGCCTGGACTGCGGACCTATGGATTTGCACCCGGTGTTGTGGATACTTCGATGCAAGGCAGCATTCGGGCCTCCGGCATCAATCCGATCAGTCAGATCCCTCGAGAGCAGCTTGCCGATCCACGCGACCCAGCCCGTGTGATGGCCTGGCT
>JAYURE010000031.1:0-6628 GCA_043756345.1 Deinococcales bacterium
TCGCTTGTGCTTCTTGCCTGAACTCTGGTTGATCTTGACGGTGATTTGTGCAGCGTGGCTTGTGTCACCTGCCTGTTCGCACTTGATCGAGCATCTTGACGCAAGCAGAATTCCTAAAGCTTGGAAATCACGCGCCGCCAATCCTCGAGCAGTGTGTTTACCGTCCTCGAGTTTTGCGCGTCGATGTGTTCCTTGCGGGGCACTTCGAGTGGTTCGTCTTGCATTGTTTCGGGCAGTGGTTCGTCACTGTTGGATTGCCAGCGTTGCAACCAGGTTGCGGGCACAATCTCCGACATGGTGCATCCCTCGAGCGTGGCGTACAGCGTGGCCCAGACTCGAGGTACGACCGTCCAGGTGGCGTATCCACCGCCGCCCGTGGCGATGATCCTGCCGCCCGCGTGCGTTTCGGCCAGTTCGACGATGCGTTTGAAGACTCGTGTGAATCCCTGCACAGTCAGGGCGAGATCGGCGAGCGGATCGAATTGGTGCGCGTCGGCCCCAGCTTGAAGCAGCAGCAGATCCGGTTTGAACCAACGCAAGGCTGGCTCAACAACACGTTCGAGCGCCTCGAGAAAACTGTCATCTTGCGTGTACGGCTCGAGCGGTACGTTCAAACTCGAGCCGAGGCCCGCGCCGCGTCCAAGTTCGTAAGTGTGGCCGGTGCCGGGAAACAGATACCGTCCAGTTTCGTGCAGGCTGATGGTCAGCACGTTCGGGTCTTCGTAATGTAGGAATTGCACGCCGTCGCCGTGGTGTGCGTCCACGTCCAGGTACGCGATGCGCAAACCTCGAGATCGCAGGTGCGCGATTGCCACGGACAGGTCGTTGTAAACGCAGAAGCCAGAACCCTTGTCCTTGTGTGCGTGATGCAATCCTCCCGCCAGGTTGAGGGCTCGAGTGAACGTGCCATCCGCGACGAGTTTTGCCGCCGTCAGCGTTGCGCCGACCACGCCGAGGGTCGCCTCGTGCATGTGCGCAAAGATCGGAGTGTCGGACGTGCCGATGCCGTACTCGAGGTGGTCTGGAACTGGTTCGCCACGCGATGCGGCCATGACCCGGTTCGTGTACGCCCGAGAGTGAACGCTTAAGGCATCTTCGAGCGCTGCCATTTCTGGCGTGATGATCGCGCTGGTCTCGAGCAACCTAGCATGCTCAAGCAGGCTGCGTGTGGCTTCGGGTCGGATTGCTTTGAACGGATGGTTCGCGCCCAGGTCGTAACGGCGCATTTCGGTCGAGTAGACGAGTGCGGTTTTAACCAGGTTCGGTTTCACCATCTCGGTTCGGACTCCTCACCCAAGAACAGCAGGCGTTCAAATTCTTTGATCACTTCCTCTGGTGCTCGAGGTCCAATCCTTGCCATCAATGCGTTGCCCGGATCGTACTGAATTTCGGGATCATCCGTTTTATGGACGCTGAAGCCAACGCTGCCGTACATGCGCTCGAGCATTCGCCGGTACTGATACGTCGTCAGGCTGGTGCCCTCCAGATCGAAATGCCATTGGTAAATCGTGGCCAGACAAACTTTCGTCTCGAAGCGACCGGTCGAGAAGGCCGTCTCGAGCAATTTCCGTGCCAAGTGTCGGCCCCGGTGCGTGCTTGAGGTTTCCACCGCGCCGAGTTCGATGATGCCGGGGACCGTGGCTTGGCTCCAGCGTTCAATCGGGTCCGGTGGGTGAAACGCCGCATACCCAATGATTTTGTGCCCGAGCTTGGCGATGGTCACGCAACCTTCGGGATCACCGGCGATGCCAACCAAGGCGTGTTGCTGCAACAGCGCTGGTCGAAACGTGTCCAGGCTCGAGTCGATCTCGAATCGTTCGAGCGCATCTGGCGAACTGCACGGCCAGAGTTCTATCGGTCCATATGGGCTCGAGAGTGTCTGAATCACGCCGAACCTCCATTGGTTTCAGTCATTGGTTGCCAGTCATCATTTGAGCGCGATACCTGCGGCTCGCAAGCGGTCCGAAAGCCCGTCCAAGCCCTCGCCGTTAACCCGCAGCACGAAGCGCCGTTGTCCCTCGCGCAAGCCTGCCGTGGCCACAGACAAGATGTTCGAGGGTTTGATCGCCTCGACCGCCACGCCCAACGCGCCGGGCGTGTCAGGAACCTCGAGCGTGACGCGCACGCCGCCCTCTTTCAAGCCCAGCACGCGCACGAGCGCCCCGAGAACATCGGTGATCGTCAGAATGCCAACCAGTGCTCCCGCATTGTCCAGGACGGGCATGCCACCGAGCTTGCGTTCCTGCATGCGCAAAGCTGCATCCTCGAGCGTTTCGAGCGAGTTGACGGTCAGCACCGGGCTCGCCATGACCTCCCGGACGGTCAATTTGGCCAGCAGGTAACTCATTTCCCAGACCGAAAGGGTGGTCGCTTTGGATGGCATCGCGTCCTTCAAATCCTTATCGGTGACGATTCCGATCAGTTTTGAGCCCTCCACGACCGGTAAACGCCGAAAACCACGTTCTTTCAACAGCCGTAACGCCTCGAGCACTGGCGTTTCTGGTGAAACTGTGAGAGGAGCGGGCGACATCCAGTCTTTAACGAGCATGGCGGGATTCTACAGCACGCTTTGCGATGGCGTTCAGGCTCGATGGCTTATTTTGGCCTGGAGTCGAGGTTTATTTTCGCCTTGACGACCCCGGATTGTTTTTGTACACTTCAATTCCTGGTTTGCCGTGGTGGCGGAATTGGTAGACGCGCTAGATTCAGGTTCTAGTATTCGCAAGGATGTGTGGGTTCAAGTCCCATCCTCGGCACCACATCAGGATTCCCTCGGGGCAACTCGAGGGATTTTTTATGGCTCGAGATCGGTTGATTCGAGATCAGCTTGCGTGTTGACGTTTTGGAAGAGGTTCGGTCTAAACTGTGGCTCGAGTTCCGTCCAGGAAACGATCTGAACCTCGAGCCTGGCGTGCCAGCCTGTCATGCGCAATTGGTGGGCCTCGAGAGCGGTTTGAATCGCGGGCAGGCAGGACTTGCTGTAAATCGCGGCGAGCGGCTCGAGAAATCCGTCTGCATTTTCGGGAATCACAATCTGTGCAGGTTCGAGGCTCGCCATGAAATTCCAGAATTCGTGGGTCAATCCCGGCATGTCGCAGGCCATGACCGCCACGCGATCCGATTGCGCCAGTTCCAAAGCTCGGGCCAAACCGTACAAACTGCCCTGAAACGGCTCGAGGTCGGCGTGAACCGGCACGCCAGCGAAACCGTAGCGTTCTGATGTTCCACCAATCACGAAACGTTCAGCACAATCCTCGAGACTACTCAGCGCGTGCTCGAGCAAGGTTGTTCCCTGCCAAAGCTCGAGCGCCTTGTCCCGCCCGAAACGGCTCGAGCGTCCGCCCGCCAACACTGCGCCAGAAGTCATTTCCGTGTTTGCTCGAGCGCCTGCGTCAATCCCTCGAGCCCGCCACGCAGTTCTTCACTGGTCGGCCAACCGAATCCGAGGCGGAAGTATTTGCGGTCACACTCGAACCAATGTCCGGGTCCGACGAAGGTTCCGCCGTCGTTTAAGGCTTTGTGGAACTCGTCCGCGTCAACGTTCAAGCTGGGTTTGATTCTCGGGAAGCCCACCGAACCGCCAGTCGGTTCGACCCATTCAAAGCCAGATTGCCCAGAATCATTCGGCGAAGCCATCCAATCTCGAGTGATTTCAAAATTCGTTTTCAGATGCGCCAACAAGCGTCCGAGAAATCCGGCCTTCTGGCGCAAGGCCTGATACGCGATCTCTTCATCGACCAGCGAGGTTGAAATGAAAATCTGTTCTTTCGCCGCCAAGAATTCCTCGTTTAACGCGGCATCCTGGCAGATCAACCAGCCCAAGCGAATCCCGGGCAGCCCATACGATTTGGACATGCTCGAGACGCTGATGACGTTTTTGGACAGGCTCGCCGCAACCGGTTGTGGTGCGATAAAACTCATCTCGCGGTAGGTTTCGTCGATCAGCAGGCGGCACCCTCGAGCCTCAACAATCTTGATGATGGCCCGCAGGTCAGATTCGGAAAGCATCACGCCAGTCGGATTGTGTGGCGTGGTCAAACTGACCAATTTCGTTTCGGGCCGGATCAACCGCCCGAGTTCAGCGATGTCCACACGCCAACCATGCTCGAAGCTCAGACGTAAGAAGTCCACGTCCGCGCCAATGGCTCGAGGGGTTTCGATGTTCGTCGCGTAATTCGGATGGACCACGACCATGTGATCTCCAGGTTGCAACAAAACCGTATGGATGATGAACAACGCCGAGACCGCACCAACCGTGATCATCACGTGATCCGGCCCTACGCCCGCATCAGCCGCGATCAGTTCGCGCAATTGGGGTTTGCCCAAATGATCCCCATACGCCAAGATCACACTGCTCAAATCAAGCTCGAGGTCATCGAAGCGTTGGTCGGAAATACTCGATTCGGCCAGGTTGTAACGGATGTTGCTGTAACCCATTTGCTCGGGGGATTCAATCTCGATTGGCATTCGACGGTATTTCATCGGCACATCATGACGGGAAACCAGTGGAAAGTGAAAGGGTGGAAAGTGAAAAGTCAGTGCTCGAGCTTTGAGATTTTGGCCTTTCTTTCCACTTTGAACTTTCCACTTTCAACTCGCGCCTCGCGCTCCCCCTTGGACAGCAAGCCGGGTTCTCCCATATACTGAACCATGCCTCCAAGAACGCTGGGAATGATCCTGGCCGGTGGACAAGGTTCACGCCTTGCGCCTTTAACAGCGAAGCGTGCCAAGCCCGCCGTGCCGTTCGGTTCTAAATACCGCATTATTGACTTCGCGTTGAATAATTTTATCAACTCGGAGATTTACTCGACCTATGTGCTAACGCAATTCAAAGCGCAATCCCTGACCGAGCACATTCAACGCGGTTGGCGTTTCGGTAACTTCCTGGCCGATTACTTTATTACGCTGGTTCCGGCGCAGCAGTATCGGTTCGAGGAGTTGGGTGCGGTCTGGTATCGCGGCACCGCCGATGCGGTTTACCAGAACATGCACCTGGTCGATAACCACGATGCCGACGTGATTGCGGTGTTCTCCGGCGATCACATTTACAAAATGAATGTCGCGCACATGCTCGAGCAACACATGGATTCTCGGGCGGATATTTCGATTGCGGCCTACCCGGTCACGTTGGCAGAGGCGACCCGTTTCGGCGTGCTGCAAGTCGATGGGCGCGGGCGCGTGACGCAATTTCAAGAAAAATCCAAAACGCCCGCGCCAATGCCGGACCGTCCCGAGATGGCGCTCGCCAGCATGGGCAATTACTTGTTCTCGAGGCGGGCTTTGGACGAGTTGCTCGAGTTGGACGCCCGCGAGGAATCCTCGACCCATGATTTCGGTAAGGATTTGCTGCCTCGGGCCTTGAAGGACGGGTATCACATTCAAAGTTACGATTTTGCCAAGAACCCGATTCCTGGGCAGGACAGTTCCAACACGTACTGGCGCGATGTTGGAACCCTGGATGCGTACCACGAGGCGAACATGGATCTGGTTTCGATCAATCCAGAGTTTGACTTGTACAACCCGGAATGGCCTTTGCGCACGGTCAACGCCGACAGTCCACCGGCAAAATTCGTGCACGAGGCGGGCGACCGGACCGGGCATTGCCTGAACTCCTTGATCGCGGGTGGGTGCATCATCTCGGGTGGTGTGGTGCGTGAAAGCGTGCTGTTCCGACGCTCAAGGGTCAATTCGTACAGCGAAGTCAACCGCAGCATCCTGTTCGACGAGGTCGAGATTGGCCGCCATTGCCGGATTCAGAACGCAATCATCGACAAAGACGTGACCGTGCCTGCTGGAACGACAATTGGTTTCGATCTCGAGCAGGACCGGGCTCGAGGGTTCAAAGTGACCGAATCTGGGATTGTGGTTGTGCCCAAATCGTACAAATTTGAGTGAGGATCACGCAGGGCCTTGAACTTTCCAGTGCCATAGAATCCCGTCAGGCTCGAGCTTGGCGGGATTTTGCTTGTCTCGGGCTGGCGTCAGAAGTTCGTGACAAGTGTTTGGGTACGAATAGGTAATGCAGCTTGAGGGCATGACCATCGAAAACGAGATGGCGACCATCAATATTTTGGATGGTCGTGTGCTCGAGGTCTTCAAAGACCGCCGTCAACAACACGGTGCGGTCCGATCAGGGGCGATGGCTCAACGCCGCAAACTCCCGATGGAGATTGCGCCATACGTCGGTACGGGCCGCGTTTGGGTCGCTCGAGGTTGGATCGCGGTGGATACCGAACAGGCGTCACGTTGGCCCAAAGGGTACGAGATGATCGTGCATCCGCTCGAGTTTGACGAGTGGCACATTGTTTCTTTGCGGGCGAGCGAAAGCATCACCGAAACGCTCGGGTTGGGCAAGCAGGCTCGAGCCTTTCATTTTCGGGCGTTGCTGATTCCGAGCAAAACGCAATTGGACCGCTTGCGGGCCGTGCATTTGCTGCTGGAATCCGACGGAGAAACCTGGGAAGCGGATGCGGACCTGAGTTTCGCCTGACGCACGGTTGGCTTTTCGGAATTTTGCGGGCATGTCGCTCATTTTTCTTAACTGCTGTCGTTTCCACTCGCGTCGTGTGACACACGTAAAGTGTAATGCTCGCCAAATTCTTTGGAATCAAAGAATTTGTGAAATCGC
>JAYURE010000032.1:0-2413 GCA_043756345.1 Deinococcales bacterium
ATCGCCATCGCCTCGCAAAGCAAAGGCATTCCAACTGTGACGCTCTTGAAAATCATCAATGGTTCGCAACTCGAGGGCTACTGGCAAAGCTACAACGCCAGCAAAGAAGGTCAGGAGACTTGGACGCAGAAGTAAAGCTCGAGTTTTGGGTCACGCTCGCCATCATCACTGACATCAAGAAGAGAGACTGACTTGCTACGAATTGAAATCATTCGCCAGCGCTTTTTCCGCCGCCTGCATCGCGCCGTCTTCAACACGGTCCCCAACAATGCACCGGAAGAGGTGGACCTTTCCAAGCTCGCTCCGGTCGATGCTCGAGATCAGGGTTTGAATTTTTCGTTCGCCTGGCGGGTGCGAGCGACCTCAAACGATGCCCAGGCTACAAAGAACAAATGAGTCGGTTTTTCTTGCGGCTCGAGCCTTGATTTCAGCGGCGTGTTTGCGCCGATGGATTCGGTCAAAGAGGGCTTTGAGTGCGCGGGAAATTTCAGACTCGAGTTTAAATACAAAACCCGTAAACGCTTACGGAACCATGGATCTGACGGTTTCCCGAACGGTTCACACTAGATCGTGAAATGATCCGCAATCGAATCAGATTGTCAAGAAACACGAGAACCTCGAGCCTTCAGATGGGCATGTTTCTCACACAGAACGCCAAGGAAGTCTCATCGAACTTCCTTAAACTTTTCCTTGAAGGCGAAGGCCAACAGCCCAGCCCTCCATACATCCCTCCCCAGCCCCCGCAAGGGGGCCAAAATTTTGACCCAGCAAATCCCATAATTCTCGTTCTAGACGATGCGTGGGACTTTACGTTGCACTAAGCCAGCCTGAGCTATAGTTGCACCGTCTACAAATTCACTCCTCGAGAAACACACATCCTTCAGCGAGGGGCGGAGGTCCGTTGTGCAAGCCATTCAACGAATTACCATCCAAGCCACCCTGCCCGAACGCATTGCCAAACTGCGAGCGCTTGCAGGCAACCTCTACTGGTCCTGGACTCCGACCGCGTTTGAACTCTTCCGAGAGATCAACCCGAACGTTTTCGATGCCACCCACAACCCGGTGCGCGTCCTGAACGAATGCAGCCAAGCCAACCTCGAGCGAGTCGCGCACGACCCAGCGTTCCTAGAGCGTTTCGATGCCGTGATCAAGGACTTCGAGGCGTACATGGGCCGCAAAGACACCTGGTACGCCAAGGAAGTCGCGGCGGGCCGACCTATTGGTGGCTCCGCTGGCGGCATCGCGTACTTTTCGATGGAGTACGGTTTCCACGAAAGCCTGCAAATTTACTCCGGCGGTCTGGGCGTGCTCGCAGGCGATCACTGCAAGAGCGCCAGCGATCTCGGCCTGCCATTCCAAGCGGTTGGGATGCTCTTCGGCGAGGGATACTTTCATCAACGCATCAACGCGGACGGCTGGCAAGAGGAATGGTACGAAACCATCAACCCAAGTGGCGTGCCGCTCGAGCGAGCCTTGGACACGAACGGCAAGCCCGTCAAGGTCAGTGTCGAAATTTCGGGCCGCACGGTTTACGCGACGACCTGGAAGCTGCCCGTAGGCCGCATCAACGTTTACCTGATGGACACGAACCTCGAGGAGAACTCGGAGGCGGACCGTGGAATCACGGCGCGACTGTACGGCGGCAATCAGGATTTGCGTGTCGCGCAGGAACTCGTGCTCGGTGTCGGTGGTATTCGCGCACTGCGGGCGATGGGCGTGCAGGCCAGCGTCTATCACATGAATGAAGGTCACGCCGCATTCCTCGGGCTCGAGCGGGTCCGTGAGATGGTGGCGCAAGGCTTGTCGTTTGACGAAGCGGCAGAGGCGGTTGCGGCGGGAGCAATCTTCACCACGCACACGCCGGTTCCAGCCGGAAACGATGCCTTCGCGGTCGAATTGGTCGAGAAGAAACTCGGCGGTTACTGGTACACCGCGCTCGGATTGTCCAGGGAAGATTTCTTGAACATTGCCCGTCACGATCAACCGTGGGGACCGACGTTTTCCATGACTGTGCTGGCCTTGAAACTCTCGCGCCAACACAACGGCGTGTCCGAACTGCACGGCGAAGTCTCGAGGCGGATGTGGGGCTTTCTCTGGCCCGGAGCCGAAAGCGTCGAGGTGCCAATCACGCATGTCACGAATGGGATTCACACGCGCAGCTTCCTCGCGCCAGAACTCGCAGAACTTTACAACAAGCACTTCGGCAAGGACTGGGACGACCGGCTCGAGCACCAAGAAACCTGGAAAGTGGACGAGATCCCCGACAAGGACTTGTGGGGCGCACGTGTGGCCCTCAAGCGCAACCTGATCGGTTTCGTGCGTGAACGCCTGAGGATCCAACGCGAACGCAACGGCGAGGACGCCGCGCACATCGCCGCAGCCTCGAGTGCCCTGCGCGACGATGTCCTGACCA
>JAYURE010000033.1:0-2412 GCA_043756345.1 Deinococcales bacterium
ACGAGGAAGCCGTCACGGACCGCCAACTCGAGGCCGTACTCGAAGACGGGCACGCCGTCGTGCAGGTCAAACAATCGGAAAGTGTTGCGGTCCACCTCGTCGCGTGGTGTCGCGGTCAAACCCAACAACATGCCATCAAAATAATCGAAGATCGCGCCGAATTTGCTGTAAACGCTGCGGTGCGCCTCATCCACGATCACCAGGTCAAAATGTCCAACCGTGAACGTGCCAGCCTCGAGTTGATTGATCATGGTTTGGTAGGTGCTTAAAACGACTCGAGCGCCCGTGACTTCTTTGTCTTCGACCAAATTGATCGAGTTCGCCTCTGGGTAAAATTTGGTGAATGCGCCTTTTGCCTGACGCACCAACGCGTTGCGATCTGCCAGAAACAGGACACGCTTGACCCAGTTGGCCCGCATCAACAATTCGACCAGTGCAATCGTGACTCGAGTCTTGCCGGTGCCGGTCGCCATGACCAGCAATCCTTTGCGTTGCCGTGAATCCAAACGGTCCAAGAATTTGCGAATCGCAGCGCTCTGGTAGTAGCGATCCGCAATCGCAACATTGACCTCGAGATCCTCGAACCGGGCCGCCGTGCTGCGGCGTTGAATCATCAATTCCAAGCTGTCGCGGTCGTAAAAACCTTGAACTTTGCGTGGCGGAAAACCTCGGGCGGAATCCCAGAGGTACGAGTCCACGCCGTTGGAATAAAACACGACCGGCAGGCGACCAAATTGAGCCTCGAGCGCCTGAGCGTACTCGAGCGCCTGTCGCTGACCGGCGCGTGCATCGCGGCTGGTTTTTTTCGCCTCAATCACCGCGAGCGGCAAACCGTCCACGCCCCACAGAACGTAATCGGCACGGCCCGCAGCGACCTTGTACTCGCGCACGTTCGGGGCGGTCACGTCCCAACCGGCTTCGAGGAGCATCCGGTCGATCAGGCGAACTCGAGTTTCGGCCTCAGAGTACGAGTATGAATCCTTGCTTTTAGCATTCACGACTTTTCGGGCCGCGATGCTCGAGCGTAAGGCCGTCAGTTTCGCCTCGAGTTCGGCGGCGACATTCGCACTTAGCAAACGTTGAGTCTCGAGTTCTGCTTTCAGTTTCGCCTCGAGTTGCTGAGTGGCCTGCAATGAAGACTGAAGACTCGAGGCTGGCTCGGGCAGCACGGTTTCATCGAACGCACCGGGCAGCATCGAAGTTGAATCCGAACGGTACGTGAAAGCGAACCAACGCAGCACACCGAACAAATCACGCAAGGCTCCCAACGCCTCGCCGGAACGCAAACCTCGAGCATCATGCACGCCCGCGTTACCAGTCCGACGCACGCCCTGCGCCAAGACCCGCACCGGTTCCGGCACGTTCGCCTCGAAACTCGATGATCCCATCAAGCCGTTCAAGCTACTGTCATACGGTTTGGAAAACGCAGCATCGTTCGCGTACAACCATTTGACCATCCCCTCGAGCGAACGCCGAGCGTACAGGCAGGCGACTCGGGCATCTGTGAGCACGTTGGATTCTGCCAGCGTCGCCTCGGAATGCAGGGTTGGGAAATCGGTTTGCAGGAACGCAAAATTGCTCACGGTCGGGCAATCATACGGGCAGAAAGCGTCTGGCACATGCGTCAAATGCACTACGCCGAAAGGTCGAAACTTGGAAGCCAAGATTTCGACCATGAAACCCGCCAAAAACAGAATGGCTTAGGAGAAGATCTCGAGTCATCCCAAACCTCGAGAACTTGCGGCATGAATCGCCATATGATAGAATCAAAAATACCAAATGGAGGTTCGCCGATGATCGCATTCCCACAAGACCAAACCCTCAACGCCATAGAAGACCTCGGACTGAACGCCAACACGCACAGCGAAGTGATCGAACTGCTCGAAACTGGCCTGCCCTTCGCAGCCTTCAAACACCTGCAACAAACCCTCGAGACAACCGAACAAACCCTTGCCCAAGCCATCAACGTACCAAGCGCGACGCTCGCACGGCGCAAAAAAACGGGCCGATTCAACCCAGAAGAATCCGACCGGCTGCTGCGCATCGGACGGCTGACCAGCCAAAGCCAAACACTGTTCAGCACCCCGCACGGCGCGGCCACCTGGTTCGCCAAACCCGCCCGCGCCCTCGGCGGCAAAACACCACTCGAGTACGCCCGCACCGAAGTTGGCGCTCGAGAGGTTGAAGCGTTGCTCGAACGATTGCTGGACGGTCAAGCCCCATGAGATCAACCCTGTGAGGACAGTGATTGAGGCAATGCAATGAGGGCATGGCGACTCGTGACCGCGCACCGGGCCAGCACCGCCTTCGACGCAGAAGGCTCGTACCGATTCGGCAACCGCTGGAACCACCCAGGCGTGCGCGTCGTTTATATCGCCGAACACCTGTCACTCGCGGCGCTCGAGGTGCTGG
>JAYURE010000034.1:0-6609 GCA_043756345.1 Deinococcales bacterium
AAAAGTTAAACCCGCTGCAACTCTCGAGCCTTTCATTTTCTTCCTGAAATGCCGTGATACTTTTTGCAAATGTTCAAACCCATTTCCATCTTCTGTTGCGCGGTCGTCCTGAGCATCGCATCCCTCGCTGAAGCTCGAGGTTATGGCGCATCTTCTGGCACTGAGGCCCAAGTCTTGAGTTTGATCAATTCGGCCCGTGCTCGAGGTGTTTCGTGTCGTGGCGGCGGCGGTGGTGTGACTGTTCCGGCGTTGCGTTACGATCCCGTCTTGCGGCTTGCCGCCAAAGCCCACGCCTTCAACATGGCGAACCACAATTTCATGTCGCATTACTTTCGAGGCATCGGACCGCGAACCCGTGTGACCCGGGCCGGATACCGGTACTCACGCATGAGCGAAATCATTTACAAGTATTCGGGTCGCTCGAGTGCCGCATCTGCGGTGCGTTGGTGGTTGCGCAGCCCAATTCATTGCCGGGCGATCATGAACCGGTATTACACCGAATTTGGTGCCGCCTACGGTGGTTCTGGCGCGTGGGTTGTTGAGATGACGCAAGCCCGTTAAATCTCACTTGAGTCACGTATACTCGGTCCGGAATGGGAACCCCTCGGAACATCGTCCTCGTGGCAATACTTGCAGTTTTGGCAGCGTTTGTGTTGCCTGCCGTCCGTTCAAGCCAGATCGCCAACTCGACAAATACAACTCCTGTCATCTCGAGCCCAAACACTTCCAATCAGACCGTACAAACAAGCTCGAGGGCCGAACCAACAGTGGTAACCAAACCTCGAGCCTCGGCGCAAACACCAAAACTCTTGCCGCTTCAACTTCGCGGATTGTGGGTTGATGCGTTTGGTCCGGGTTTCAAAACCCCGCTCGAGGTGGACAAGCTTGTGCGTGATGCACAGGCGATGCGGGTCAATGCGTTGTTCGCGCAAATCTCGAGACGGGCCGATTGTTATTGCAACAAGGCTTCGATGCCGCGAACTGCCGATCCGAGTGTGCCAGTCGGTTTCGATCCGTTGCAGGATGTGCTCGAGAAGGCACACGCGGCGGGAATTCAAGTCCATGCTTGGATCATCTCGACCAGCGTTTGGAACAAAACCGCGTTGGAATACTCGAGCGTTCACCCTTTCAAACTGCATGGCCCAACTTCCAAAGGCCGCGACAATTGGTTGACCGTTCGTGCCGATGGTGAAACCCGCGCCGGAGCCGATTACGTGCTCGACCTTGGACACCCGGACGCTGCCGAATTCGTGGCGAACATGTACTCGAGCGTGGTGCAAAATTACGCGGTCGATGGGGTGCAGTTTGATCGGATTCGCTACCCGGATTCTGGTGGGCCTCCGTTCTTGGCGACTTGGGGTTACAACCCGACGGCGCTTGAACGTTTCAGGCTCGAGATGAATCGAACCGATTTGGCTCCGAACGGCAAGCCTGGTGTGGCCGATCCGCAATGGTTGCAATGGCGACGCGATCAAGTCACGAACCTCGTGCGCCGCGTCTACCTGCAAGTCAAAAGCATTCGCCCGAGCGTTTGGGTTAGCGCCGCGACGATCACGTACCGCGAAGCGCCAACCAACCTCGAGCAATTCGAGCAGACGCGCACGTACTCCGAAATTTTGCAAGACTGGCCCGCCTGGATGCGCGAAGGGATTCTGGACTTGAACATTCCAATGAATTACAAACGCGAACGCGAACCGGATCAGGTTAAATGGTTCGATGGTTGGAATCAATTCGCGGTGCAGCAGAAGGCTCGAGGCCGCGTGGCGGTCGGCACCGCCAATTATCTGAACTCGCAAGCCGATGGAGTTGTTCAACTCAAACGCGGCCTGAACGTGACCGGCATGGATGGCTGGGTTGGTTACTCGTACCGCACACCGGACAGCGAAGTGAATGGAACGCGCCGCACGAGCCTGGAGGGACAAAAGCAACTCAGCGCGAACCTGGCGAACACTTTCACCGCAACTGCCGGTTGGGATGCGCCATCGCAACAATTCACGGCCATTTTCGGGCGCGTCACCAAAAACGGTCTCGGCCTGAGCAACGCCCGCCTCGAGCTTCAGGTCAATGGCCGCAACGATGCGTTTGAAACGCTCAGCGATGCCAACGGCTACTACGGATTTTTGGACGCACCACAGGATGCCTTGACGCTGACAGCCAGCGGCGCGACCGGTAGTTCCAGGCTCGAGCTTGAGGCCCCAACGTCCGGTGTGGTCAAAATCGTGCCGAACCTCGAGATGCCCTGACAAACCTGGAATCAGGGCAACCGCAAAATCGGTGCCTCGAGCAATTCGGGTTCCATTTGCTGTTCTGTCGAGGGCGTTGCGTGCAACGCCGTTCGAAGCGAGGATTCAATCGACCCTATTTTCAGATTCATCCTGACGTTGTCATTGCCCCTAACCCTGAACCCGCATGCTTGTTTAACCACGCTCGAGCCATTAGCATAACCGGACCTTGATTCTTAAAGAACGTTACGACCAGGATTTACGCCTGATTTCATCCTTGCAGGGCTGGGTGGTGTTCGCCATCGTCATTCTGGCGTTGGTGTTGCTGCCGGTGGTCGCCCCGGCTTACGCTTACCTGGCGGCCTTGTTCATGGTTTACGCGCTCGTTGCGATTGGTCTGAATTTGCTGGTTGGCTTCACCGGTCAAATTTCGCTCGGGCATGCCGGATTTTTTGCGACTGGCGCGTACACGCTCGGTTTTCTGGTCACGCTCAAGGTGCCGTTCGTGTTGGCCTTGATTGCGGCCGCACTGGTTTCGGCGTTGCTCGGTTATCTGGTTGGGATTCCCGCGTTGAAACTCGAGGGACCGTACCTCGCCATTGCCACCAGTGGTTTCGGGTTGGCGATGCAGCAGATTGTGGCGAACACGCCCGCCTTCGGTGGTCACAGCGGTTTGATCCTCGAGAAACCGGTGATCTTTGGGATCAATTTTGCCAGGGACCGCGATTATTACTACATCGTTTTGGTTGTGGCGCTGATGTTGGTTTTTGCCGCTTTTAACTTGGCGCGGTCTCACATCGGTCGGGCTTTCGTTGCGGTGCGCGATGCCGAACTCGCTGCGCAAACTTCCGGTGTGAACCTGCGTGCCTTCAAGACGTTGGCCTTCGCGCTCAGCGCCATGTACGCGGGCGTGGCGGGCGCGTTGTTCGCTCCACTGCTCGGGATCATTGCGCCAGAAAGTTTTGGCCTGGCGCTCTCGGTGCAATTCTTGTCGATGATCGTGATCGGTGGCATCGGCACGGTCGCGGGTGCGATCCTCGGGGCGGGCCTGGTGGCCTTGATGCAAGATTGGCTTTCGCAGGTCGGCAGCCTTGCAGCGTTGCTGTACGGCCTGGTGGTGCTGTTGGTGATGGTGCTCGAGCCGCTCGGGTTGTACGGACGTTGGCTGAAGGTCAAGGCGTACTGGAAGGGGTGGCCGTTTTGAATCGCTCGAGTGTGTGTGCGGGAGTAACGGGTTGTGAGGCGACCGGATTGCTCGTGTCGTTTCACGGCTCGAGGATTGCTTTGAGCACCTACACAACATCAGCCTCGAGTCCCGAGGGCCGCGCGTGAGTCCAGACTTGCTGCTGCAACTCGTGCTGGCTGGCGTTCAAGTCGGCAGCATTTACGCACTCGTCGCGCTCGGTATTGTGCTGTTGTACCGAACCTCGAGGGTGCTGAATTTCGCGCACGGTGAACTGGCGCTGCTCGCCTCTTTCATGTCCTTCACGCTGGTCTCGAATCTGGGTTGGAACATCTTCCTGGCCTACGCGGTTTCGTTGCTGCTTTCCGCTGCCGTCGCCGCGTTGTTCTACCTGCTGGTGGTGCGTCGCGCCAAAGCCAGCGACCCGATGGGATTGCTGATCCTGACGCTGGGGTTCAGCCTGTTCTCGAACGGCCTGATCTCGTTGATCTGGGGCGTGGACAACAAGCAGGCTCCCAGCCCTGTCGATGTCATCGCCACGATACCTGGCACGTCCATCTCGCAGATTGCCATTCTGACGGCGGTCGTTGGCCTGCTGCTGATGCTGGGCCTGTGGTTGTTCGTGCAAAAATCCCGAATCGGTCTAGCGATGCGGGCCGTGGCCCAAAATCCAGAGGTCGCCAAGGCGCTCGGCATTCCGGTACGAACGGTGCTGTTCAGCACTTGGGCGGTCGCGGCGATCCTCGGCGGGGCGGCGGCGTTGCTGTTCGCGCCAACCACGACCCTAAGCCCGAACCTGATGCTGGACCCGCTCAACAAGGGGTTTGCGGCGGCGGTGCTCGGTGGCATCTCGAGCCTGCCCGGGGCGGTGCTCGGCGGGTATGTGCTTGGTGTGGCTGAAGCAATTGTCGGTTACATCTCGCCCGCGTTTAAGCTCACGCTCGCGTTTGTGATCATTATTGGCGTGCTGATCATCCGACCCGAAGGACTGTTGGGCGAGAAGGAATCCAAACGTGCCTGATCTCGAGATCGGTTTGGTGGCAGGGCAGCCGCAAGATCATTGGCTCGAGCGATTCGGGTTCGATTTGCTGTTCTGGTAGGGGCGCAGCGCACTGCGCCCTCCGAAGCTTTACGTTTGCTTTGGGTTTGGTGGGCAGCCCCATGTTTTTTGTGGATCAATTCGGTTAGATTCTAAATACACAAACTTTAACGGCTTGCGCCGAATCTCACCAGCCGAATTACTCAGGCCTGATTTCGCAGGCTCCATCTCGCAGGCTTCATCTCGCAGGGACTATCTTGGAGGACGTATGAAAAAACGATTGTTGGCAGTGGCAGGACTCGGCGCGGCTTTGGTCGCAGTGGCATTCGCGCAAGAAATGGGCGTCACCAAAACCAAGATCAAGCTCGGCACGTGGGGACCACAATCTGGTCCAGGGCAAGCCTGGGGCAACGTCATGACCGGCATTGAAACGATGGTCAACAAAGTCAACGCCGAAGGTGGCATCAATGGCCGCAAACTCGAGTTGATCAAACGCGATGATGCTTACGAACCCGCCCGGACCAAACTGGCAGTCAAAGAACTGATCGAACGTCAAGGCGTTTTCGCGCTCGTCGGCGGAGTCGGTACGCCGAACGGATTGGCGATCTTGCCGGACGTGATTGCCAACCGTATCCCGTGGATTTCACCGGCCAGCGGTTCAACTGCCTTCAGTCAAGTGGACGGTGGTAAGCTCAAAAGCCCGACGGTGTTCGCCTCGTACACGAACTACTACATCGAATCGGTGCTGTTGTTGCGTCACGCGGTCAATACGCTCAAGCTTTCCAAAATCGCGGTCGCGTACATCAACCAAGGCTTCGGTCTCGAGGGTGCCAGCGGTGTTGAAGCCGACATCGCCAAGATGGGCGGCAAAGCCAAGTTGGTCGCCAAAGTGCCACACGAACCCAGCGAAACCAGCCTGAGCGTGCAGGCCTTGAAGCTCAAAGAATCTGATGCCGATGCAGTCGTGCTTTACACCGCCGATGCCTACGCGATCAGCCTGCTGCGCGAAATGGCCAAGATCGGTTACAAACCGCAAATCCTCGCCTCGAGCGTGCTTGCGGGCAGCACGATGTTCCAAGCCGGTCCGACCACGCAATGGAACAACGCGATTATCGCCAGCTTCCTGCCGTTCCCCAGCGCCCTGCTGGTCGATGGCAAGGGTGATCCGAAAGCCGATGCCGCCCTTGCCGACATCGCCAAGTATTCGCCAAACCCAGAGGCCGTCAAAACCGATCCGTTCCGCGTGCTCGCCGGATATGCTTTCGCGCAACCATTGGTCGAGGGTTTGAAACGGGCCGGACCAGATTTGGATCGCAAGAAGTTCGTAGCGGCAATGGAAAGCCTGAAGGACTGGAAAGGCAGCCTGTTCAACAACATTTCCTACAGCGCCACGGACCGTCAGGGCAACAACAGCGTCTTCTTGCTGCGTGCCGTGTACGCACCAAAACCCGGCTACCAACAAGTTGGTGGTTGGACCTCATTCGACGAACAACGCTGAAGCAAGCCAGCTCGAGTGGAAGGGATGTCATGTCCTTTCCGCTCGAGTTTGATTTTTGAACCCAGCGGATTGAATCCTGTTTTTTGTTGGGCTCGAGCTTTCGATTTGCCACCCAACGCTTGATCGATGCTCTCTTCTGAATTCTCAAGACCCACGCCGAATCATTCACCCGGAGATGCCCGCTTGACTTCCCCACTGCTCGAGACCCAAAACCTGACCTTGCGTTTCGGTGGTGTGACCGCCGTCAACGATGTCAGCTTTGCCATTCATCCCGGCGAGAGCGTCGCCCTGATCGGACCGAACGGCGCGGGCAAAACCAGTCTGTTCAACTGCCTGACCGCCCTGTACCAGCCGCAACAAGGTCAAGTGCTGTTCGAGGGCCAAAACATTTCCAAACTCAGCCCGGACAAAATTGCACGGCTCG
The DNA here is from genome assembly GCA_043756345.1 of Deinococcales bacterium. Classification (GTDB taxonomy): domain Bacteria; phylum Deinococcota; class Deinococci; order Deinococcales; family JAAFIG01; genus JANOWZ01. Next base: position 6,367 of record JAYURE010000034.1, read on the forward strand.
GGATTGCCCGGACCTTTCAGAACATCGAACTTTTCGGCGGCCTGACGGTCCTCGAGAACCTGCTCTTGGGCCGTCACCGGCACGTCAATGTTCCGCTGTGGCAGGCGATGCTCGGCACGCCCGCCTGGGTCAAAGACGAGGTGGCACAAATCGAAAAGGCCGAACGGGTGATTGACCTGCTCGAGCTGCAACTCTACCGGGACCGGCGCGTGCGCGGCCTGCCATACGGGATTCAAAAACTCG
>JAYURE010000035.1:0-6607 GCA_043756345.1 Deinococcales bacterium
GGCAGGCGTCCGGTTTTCAATCGCATCAGTACCGGTTGATCGAATTTTTGTTCGGCAACAAGCAACAGTTCATGATGAAACCTCACGCGCATCGACCCGAACATTTCGCGTTGCTCGAGAATGCCCTGAACGCGCCGAGTATTTACGATTTGACGCTTCGCCTGCTCGCAACCCGTGGCCTGGAGATTCCGACGAACTTGCTCGAGCGTAATTTCGCAGAACCGTATCAAGCCAATGATGCCGTCCGTGCCGCTTGGCTCGAGGTTTACCGCGACACGACACAGCACTGGGATTTGTACGCGCTGGCCGAAAAGCTGGTCGATGTCGAGGACAATTTTCGCCGTTGGCGTTTCAATCATTTGACGACTGTCGAACGGATCATCGGTTTCAAGCAAGGTTCGGGCGGTACGGCGGGTGTACCGTATTTGCGGCGGGCGCTCGAGGTGGTGTTGTTCCCGGAACTCTGGCAGGTCAGAACGGAGTTGTAAGCATGATTGATTATTCGGCAAAGCTGGCTCGAGTTCAAGCGCAAATGCAATCGCAGGGCATCGACCTGATGTTCTTGCCGCAATCGGCGAACCTGAATTATGTGACTGGCATCGAACGTGAGGAACAAAATTTCGGCAACACCATGTATCCCGGCGATTGGATGACCGGAGCTTGGATTCCGCTCGAGGGAGCGCCCGTGCTGACCGTGCCGCGCATGATGGCGGATTTTCACTCGAGCTTCGCTGGCTTTAACGTGCGTGTGCTACCAGATTCTGGCGATGCGATTTCGATGGTGCGTGATGTCCTCTCGAGTTTGAAGCTTGCCGATCACGCCAGCATTGCGCTGGAGGATCGCGCTCGGGCCGAAACAATCATGCACCTGCAATCGCTGAAACCTTCGGCGAAATTCGTTTCCGCCTCGAGCGTCATGGTTCCATTGCGCATGATCAAGGATGCTGAAGAAATTGCGATTCTGCGACGCGCTGGCGAAATCACCGAGGCCGCCTACGCCGCCACGCTCGAGAAATTGCAGCACGGCATGACCACGTTGGATCTGGTCACAGAGGTCAATTTCCAACTGCGTAAACACGGTTCGCTCGCGCCATCGTTCGTCACCAGTTTTTACAACATGGGTCCAACGCACGCCTTCAACTTTCACAACCGCGAGGCGATGCTGCTCGAACCGCTCGAGGCTCCAGTGTCGATCTCGTTTGATTTTGGTGCGGTCTTGGATGGCTACTGTTACGACTTTGGCCGCAGCATTTTTTTTGGCGAACCGGATGCCGAGTTTGTTCGCGTGTACGATTTGATCATCGCATCGCAGGCTGCTGGCATCACCGCGTTGAAGGCTGGCAACACCTGTGCGCAGGCCGATCACGTTGCTCGAGCCGTGATTGCTGATGCTGGTTATGGTGAGGCGTTTCGGCACCGTTTGGGTCACGGCATTGGCATGGATGTGCATGAACCTCCATTCTTGAACGCCAACGATCAGACGGTAATGCTCGAGGGCATGTGCTTCACGGTCGAGCCGAGCATCATGGTGCCGCATCGTTTTGGTGCTCGAGTTGAAGACATCGTGCTTGTTGGTGCGAACGGTGGCGATCCGTTGACCAATGGTCACAAATCGCTGGTAGTAATTTGAGACTGAAAACGAGAAAGCTCGAGACTGGAAAGTATGCAGGCCAATGGTGCGTTCTGGATGCTCGAGAACGCCAGCAACGAGCCATCCCATGGCAGACCGCGTGGCATCTGTTAGCCTGAACCCCATGCGAATCTCGAGCCCATTTCAAGGCGTGCTGGTCCTCGTGTTCGTGACGATGATTTGGGGCTCGACTTTTCCGTTGGTGCAACTCGCACAGCGCATGCTCGAACCGGCACAATTGATCGCCCTGCGTTTTACATTGTCTGCACTGGTCTTCGCACCGTGGTTGTTAAAAGCTCGAGGTTTGGCGATTTGGCGTGACGGTGCGCTGCTGGGCCTGTTCTTGTTCGCCACATTTGTAACGCAGGCCATCGGCATCACCAGCGTTTCGCCCGGACGGGCCGCGTTCATCACGGGACTAAACGTGGTTTTGGTCCCATTGATGCTGCCGTTTCTGCGGCGTCGCGTGCCGTTGGTGGCGTTCATCGGTGCGAGCTTAGCCTTCACCGGCATCGGCGTGATGTCCTGGGATGCGGGCGCACTGCAACTCAGCACGGGCGACGTTTGGGTGCTCGGTTGCGCCATCTCTTACGCGATTTACGTGCTGATGCTCGAGCCGTTTGCGCATCGGCACGATGCGCTGCAACTCACGGCGGTTCAATTGTTCACAGTCGGTGTGCTTGGCCTGATCTGGGCGCTACCGAGTCTGACTCGAGGTTTGCCGCTTCAGAGTTTCGACGCGGGCCTGATTGGAATCATCGTCTACCTGGCGGTAATTGCGGTGTCTCTGACGACTTGGTTGCAAACGGTTGCGCAACGGGTCATGCCTGCGTTTCAAACCGCCGTGATTTACTCGCTCGAGCCGGTGTTTGCCGCGATCTTCAGTTGGTGGTGGATCGGTGAGCGATTAAATCCACAAGGTTTTATCGGTGCGGCCTTGATTCTGTTGGCGATGATCGTTTCTCAAATCCCAGAGAATGGTAGCGTAACTCCAGCATCGAACTCGAGTTCGGATTAAACTCTGGCATGAAACAACTCACCAGTTTGATCGTCGTCTTCCTGTTGACGTTCGCCACCGCACAAAGCCTGAATTCCGCTCGATCCGCAACCACCTCGGGCGAGAGTTGGCAGGCGAACGCGGTCTTTTACGAAGTTTTTGTGCGTTCGTTTCAGGATTCAAACGGCGATGGCATCGGTGATTTTAACGGCATCACCTCGAGATTGGACGATCTTAGAGATTTGGGTGTGACTGCTCTGTGGCTGATGCCGATCTTTCCCAGCCCGAGTTACCACGGGTACGATGTCACCGATTATGACGCCGTGAATCCGCAGTACGGCACGATGCAGGATTTCGAGAAGTTGCTGGCGGCGGCCCACGAACGCGAGATGAAAGTGATTTTGGATTGGGTTCCGAACCATTCTTCGCGTGAACACAAATGGTTTCTCGAATCGCGTAAACCAGGCAGTGCAAAACGCGATTGGTATGTTTGGCGCAACGAAAATCCGGGTTGGAAAAAACCGTGGGGCGAGTTCGGAAATGTCTGGCACAAGACCGATGACACGTACTATTACGGCGCGTTCTGGGAGGGAATGCCCGATTTGAACCAGCACAATCCCGCCGTGACCGCCAGCCTAAACGCCTCGGCAAAAACCTGGCTCGAACGTGGCGTGGATGGATTCCGGGTCGATGCCGTGCGTTACATCCTCGAGACGCAAACCGACAACACGCCTGACAGCCCTGAGAACATCGCTGGGTTTGAGAAATTCTCGAGCTTCGTTAAATCCGTCAATCCAGACGCAACCGTGGTCGGTGAAATCTGGACGGATGTCGGCACGGTCGGCAAGTACATGACCGGCGCATCGGCGAATAATCTTGCCTTCAATTTTGACATGTACAAAGGCATCCAAGACAGCGTGAATTCGTCCAAGCGTGGACCGGCGGAACGCATCCTCGAGAATGTCGGCAAGGCGTATCCTTCGAGCGCGATTGATGCGCTTTTCACGACCAATCACGATCAGCCCCGTCCGAAGTATTTTGGCAACCTCAAATACCGCACCGCCGCCGATTTGCTTTTGACACTTCCCGGAACGCCATTTTTGTACTACGGCGAGGAGATCGGCATGCCGAACGGCCCAGGAAACAACGACGAGAACAAGCGCACTCCGATGCGTTGGGATGACAGCGCGAACGCTGGATTCTCGAGCAAATCACCGTGGTATTCGTTCAGCACGGACGATAAGGCCGTCACCGTCAAGGCTCAGAAAGCGATTCCGGGATCGTTGTACAACCATTACAAAAACTTGATTCGCGTTCGCCAATCGCAACCCGCGCTTCGCGCTGGTGGCTACCAACCGATTCAGGCCGGTGAACGGATCATGGCTTTTGCCCGCACGCTCGAGGATTCCACCATCATCGTGGTGATCAATCTCGATTCGGACGCAGGCAAGGCTGTCATGGACTTGAGCGGATTTACGCAAGGTGGCGTGCAAGAACTGACGCTGGACAAAACGCTCAGTCCGATCACGGCTGCGAACGCCAAGAATTACACCCTCAAATTGGGCAAGGCCGGACTGATGATCCTCGAGTTGGAACGGTAGAGATCAACTTGAACTCGGTGTAGCTCACCCTTGTTGGGGGCTTCTCGGGCTACACTCGTGTCCTGTGTCCGAACCTCGGCCCGCCAGAACACCCAAAAACGCCTTGAACAGCAGCGTCTCGAGCATTGTGACCTCGAAGGCCACGACTGCCCTGGACGAGGCCCTGCTGACCTTGCATGGCTATCCCGGCTTGGCAACACAACTCGAGTATTTGAGTGACACGGATCGCGCTCGGGTCGAGGCGGCGTACCGGTTCGCGGCCAAGGCGCACGATGGCGTCTTGCGTAAGTCGGGCGAGCCGTACATCACCCATCCGGTGGCGGTCGCGGGCATTCTGGCCGGGTTGCGCATGGATGTCGAGGCGATTCAGGCCGGATTGCTGCACGATACCGTCGAGGACACCAGCGTGACCTTCGAGGACATCAACCGCGAGTTCGGCACGAACGTTCGGCGTTTGGTCGAGGGTGAAACCAAAGTCAGCAAACTCTCGAGGTTGGCCAAAGAGCATCTCGAGGACGAGCAGGCCGAAAACCTGCGGCAATTGCTGGTGGCGATGACCGATGACATTCGCATCATCGTCGTCAAGCTGGCGGATCGTTTGCACAACATGCGCACGCTCGGTTCGATGAAACCCGAGAAGCAGATTCGCATCGCCACCGAAACCCGAGACATTTACGCCCCGCTGGCGCATCGGCTCGGCATCGGCAGCCTGAAATGGGAACTCGAGGATTTGGCCTTCAAGTACCTCGAGCCGAGCGAGTACCGGGATTTGGCCAATCAGATTCGCCTCAAGCAGGACGAACGGGATGCCTATGTCGAACGCGCCATCGAATTCTTGCGCGGCATGCTCGAGACGGACCGCGAATTAAACCGTTGGCTGTTCCGCTTCGAGATTTCCGGGCGCAGCAAGCACCTGTACTCGATTTACGGCAAGATGCAGCGCGAAACCAAAAACCTCGAGCAGATTTTTGATTTGCTGGCGATCCGTGTGATCCTCGAGCCGCGCACCGTCAGTGATGCCGAGGTTGGGTTTATCGCGGACGAATCCGACGAGCCGGACGTGCAGGCACAAAAGCGCGAGAAGGCCAGGCTCGATGCGGAACTGCTGCGCGAGAAACGGGTTTGTTATCACACGCTGGGGATTGTTCACAGCCTGTGGACACCGATTCCGGGCCGGTTCAAGGATTACATCGCCGTGCCCAAACCGAACGGGTATCAGAGCCTGCACTCGACCGTGATTTCGCTCGAGGGTCAACCGATTGAAGTCCAGTTGCGCACCTCGAGAATGCACTCGGTCGCCGAGTTCGGTGTGGCCGCACACTGGGCCTACAAGCAGGGAATCGAAGATCCGCTCGAGGTTGAAAAACGCACCGCCAGCCTGGAAGATTTGCGCAAGAAACTGGCCGATCCGAACGCCACGGGTCGCGCCCCAGATTTTGGATCGCCAGGTTTGAAATGGCTCGAGGATTTGCGCAACCTGCAACTCGAGATCAAGGACGCCGGAGATTTTGTCGATGCGGTCCAATCGGATTTCCTTGGTCAGCGCGTGTTCGTGTTTACACCGAAGGGCGAGACGATCAACTTGCCGCTGGGTGCAACACCGATTGACATGGCCTATCACGTCCACACCAACGTCGGGCATCACGCGGTTGGGGCTCGAGTCAACGGACATATTGTGCCGCTTTCGCATCAATTGGACAACGGTGATCGCGTCGAGATCATGACCAATCGCGGCTCGAACGGCCCGAGCAAAGATTGGATGAATTTCGCGGTCACACGCAGCGCCCGCACGAAAATCAGATCGTTCTTTCGCGCCCAGGAACGCGCCGAGGCGTTGGTCAGTGGACACGACGGGCTGGCGAGATATTTGCGCAAAAAAGGCTTGCCCGCCGCCAAACTGATGCGCACCAAAACGCTCGAGGACACCACCGAGAAACTCTTGGGTTCGCGCAACCCGGACGAGTTGTACTTGGCGCTGACCTCCAAACGCCTTAATTTTGGGCAGGTCGCACGGGTGCTCGCACCGGACCTCGAGCCCGATCCAGTGCAGGCACCAGCGACGCCGAAAGCAGCACCGAAACGCTCGAGTCAAGGTGTCTATATAGAAGGCATCGTCGCACCGGTCAAGTTCGCGCAGTGCTGCAAACCGATTCGTGGCGACGAAATCGCGGGCTTCGTCACCAGGGGGCGCGGCGTGACGATTCACCGCAATGACTGCCCGACGCTTTCGCGCTACAAAATCGACGAGCCGGGCAGATTGGTCGCCGTCGGCTGGGACGCCACCTCCATGACCTCGAGTTTGGTCGATGTCGATGTCGTCTGCGATGACCGCGCCGGGTTACTCAAAGACGTGTTGGACGTACTGGAAAAGCTCGGCAC
>JAYURE010000036.1:0-2405 GCA_043756345.1 Deinococcales bacterium
AACCCTTGTGAACTTGGCTTTTCTGGTCAAAACACGCGCCGGATTTTGGCAAGTTGTCATGCCGATCCTCAAAATACCTTCTGTGACGCATCGGGTCACTGGCCTCGAGTTCAGGAAAACGACTCAGGAACCGTGAAACTCAGCTTGGAGTCTGACCCGTTGAGCCATCCTGCGGTACGCTCGAGCCATGACCAAAACCCGCAGTGTGACCGTGATCGTGCTTGATTCCGTGGGGATGGGTGAACTGCCGGACGCTCGAACCTTTTCGGCCAGCCCGGAGCATCCAAATGGCGATTTGGGTTCACACACCATCAACCATGTCCTCGAGGGTGCGGGTATCACCTTGCCAAACCTTGAGTCGCTCGGGCTGGGTCTGATTCCGACGGTGAAGGCTTCACGTCCAGATGTGATTCAAGGTGCGTATGGCCGAATGCGAGAGGTTTCGCTCGGTAAGGACACCAGCACCGGACATTGGGAATTTATGGGCATTCAACTCGAGCATCCGTTCAAAACGTTTTTAGAGGGTTTCCCACCGGTGGTCATGGATGCCTTCTCGAGCGCGATTGGTCATCCGAACCAGAACGCTTGGTTGTGCAACAAACCGTATTCCGGGACGGACGTGATTCGGGATTTCGGCGCGGAGCACCTCGAGACGGGCTTCCCGATTGTCTACACCAGTGGTGACAGCGTGTTTCAGATTGCGGCCCATGTGGATCGCGTGCCGCTCGAGACGCTGTACGAATGGTGCCGTCAGGCCAGGGCGATCCTGCAAGGAGAGTTTGCGGTTGCCCGCGTGATTGCCCGTCCGTTCAAAGGCACATTGCTCAAGGGGATACAGTCGTTCGAGCGTCTCAATGAATCGCGTAAGGATTTCAGCCTCGAGCCGCCAGAAAATATTTTGGATGCGTTGTTTGCCGCGAAACTCGAGGTGATCGGTCTAGGTAAGATCCCGGATATTTATGCCAATCGGGGCTTCACGCAATCGCTTCACACGGACAACAACGACGATGGTGTGATCAAGTTGCTCGAGGTCTTGCGGGCAGGATTTCACGGGCTGGCGTTTTTGAATCTGGTCGATTTTGATGCCAAGTTCGGGCATCGACGCGATGTTGCTGGGTATGCACGGGCGCTCGTTGAGTTCGATGTGCAATTGCCTGAAATCCTCGAGCTAGTATCCGAAGATGACCTCTTGATCATCACCAGCGATCATGGCAACGATCCGACGTGGTTTGGCAGCGATCACACCCGAGAACACGGTTTGCTGCTCGCCTTCCGACCGGGAATTGGTGCGATAAACCTGGGCGACCGCACTACCTTTGCCGATCTTGGTGCAACCGTGGCCGATGCGCTCGGTGTGGTTTGGACCGGTCCAGGCTCGAGTTTCTGGTCAGATCTTTGCTGACAGATTGCCTCGGATACTCTGACCTCAAATGTGCTTTCCGGGTGCGTTTGTCACGCTCGAACGGGCGTAAACTGATGGCGTGACTGGCTTTACCTGCCGAGACTTGGGCACGATCCGATACGGCGAGGCTTACGCCTTGCAACTCGAGACGCATGACCGGGTTGCTCTGGGGCTTGAGCCTCCAACGTTGCTTTTGCTCGAGCATCATCGGGTGATCACGCATGGCCGCAAGGATGAAATCGGAACGAATTTGCTTGCCTCCCCGGAATCACTCGAGGCTGACGGAATCGAAATGGTCATGACCGAACGCGGCGGAACCGTGACGTATCATGGGCCTGGACAATTGGTGGCCTATCCGATCTTTCCGGTCGGAAGGCGTGTTCGGGATTTCTTGCGACGGCTCGAGAACGTGCAAATCCGAGTTCTCGAGACCTACGGCTTGCAGGCCAAGCCGAACCCTGGTTACGCAGGCGTCTACGTCGGCGAGGACAAGATTGGCAGCATCGGCGTGGCGATCAAACGTAACGTCGCACTGCATGGTTTGGCGTTAAACATCAACACGCAACTCGAGGATTTTGACTTGATCGTGCCGTGCGGTCTGACCGATACGCGCATGACCAGTTTGCAGAAATTGCTCGGACGAACCATCGACATGACCGAAGTGAAATCCCGTCTCGAGGCTGCGTTCAGGCTCGAATTTGCCGAGTACCGTTGGATTGACGAACTGCGCGGACTCGAGGTCGCTTACGAAAATTCCCTCGAACACTCAACCTCAGAAATTCAGGTGCCAGCATGATTAAACCGCAACGCGAGTACGACTTTCCCGTGATCAGAGACGGCATTCACCGTGAAGGTTCTGAACCCGTTCGTGCCCGCAAACCCGACTGGCTCAAAGTGGCCCTTCCATCAGGACATGGCTACTCGAGCGTCAAGGAAATTGTTGGACGTCACAACCTGACCACGGTTTGCCAAGAGGCCATGTGTCCAAACATCGCCGAATGCT